>NZ_JADPKQ010000326.1:0-133849 GCF_023074015.1 Bradyrhizobium sp. 142 | reverse complement strand
TGCCCGCACATCGTGCTCCCGGTGCCTCTGTCCCGATGGTCGCACCATACGCCACGATGCAGAAAATCGCAGCGGAACGTTGGCACCGAGACATCTCATACCGGTTACCAACCCCATCGAAAGCGTGTTCGCGACCGTGCGGCACAGAACGGTGCGAACCAAGGGTTCGTTGTCGCCAACCACCGCCAAGCTGATGGTGTTCAAGCTGGTCATCGCGGCATCAAGGACCTGGCGGCGGCTCACAGGCACAAATCAGTTGCCGAAGGTGATCGCAGGTGTCAGATTCAACGACGGCATCGAGGTCATCCACATGCCGGCAAACCACGCCGCCTGATCACCTCGTCACCCAAAATCCCGCATAGCTCGGCTAGAGGCTGCGACTTCCTTGTAGCCTATCTTTCGAGACGCCCGCTTTCACGCGGCTCTCAGGATCAACGGTATCTGTCGCGAAATTCGCGCGGTGAGGCCCCGGTCCAGCTGCGGAAAGCGCGAGAAAAGCTCTTTTCGTTACGGAAGCCCGCGATCTCCGCGATCCGCTTGATCGGCGTGCGGCCGCGCATCAGTTCCTGCTTGGCGAGCTCGAACTTCGTCTCTTCCTTGAGGTCGCGCAGTGAGGTGGCCTCCTCGCGCAGGCGCCGATGCATGGTGCGGGTGGAAAGCGCGAGCTCACTCGCGACATCCTCCGCGCCGAGGATGCGGCCGCGCGCATTGCGAAGCACGCGGCGGACGCGCTCGACCAGCAGCCGGTCGCGCCGATAGGGCAGCACGGTCAGCCGTAGCGCGCCTTTGAGCATGCTGTCGAGATCGGCCGGACTGCGAGTGAGCGGCAGCGACAGATAGTGCTTGTCGAAGACGATGCGGGCGCCTTCTGCGTCGAAATGGACATTCCTGCAGAAGATCGTCGGATAGACGGATACATGGGGCGGCTCGGGAAAGGGAAACTCCGCGGCGCGGAGCGCGATCGCGGAATCGACGGCCCAGCATGAGAAGCCGAGCACATAGCGGAGCAGGGTCACCAGGCAGAACTCGCGGAGATCACCGAGATCGCGCTGCTCGCGAAGAGAGATGGTCGCCGTCTCTTCGCTGACGGCGAGCTCGAACAGGACGTCCTCGGTCAGCAGGCTGTGATGCCGGCACCAGCGCTTGAGCGCGATCTCGAGATTGGGCGCGGTGATCGAGGCCCGGCACAGCATGCCATAGGTGCCCCAGGGCAGCCGACGCGAGAACCAGCCGAGCGCCTCGTCGTCGAGCTCGCGCATGGCATGGCCCGCCAGCGCCTCGAACTGGGCCGCTGTCACTCGCCCATCCAGCGTTTGGGCGAGCTCTTCGGTGACCTGTCCCTTTCCCAGCGCCTCTGCCGGATCCCGGCCGTAGCGGGCATAGGCGGCGACCACGCCGCGGACGAAGGCGGCGGGGGTCACGGCGCGGCGAGGCGTGGCGGTCGCGACTTGGAAGGGCATGAAAAATCCTCGCCAAACTTGGCGGAAAATGCAACCTTTTCGACCGAAGCGGCGCCGACACGGGGGTAGGTTCGGGCCGATAAGAATTCGGAGGACTCGCCTTGAACATTCCGAGCATCGATTTCGATCTGGGCGAAGACATCGCCATGCTGCGCGACACGCTTCGCGCCTTCGCGGAGGCGGAGATCGCGCCGCGCGCGGCCGAGATCGAGAAGGCCAATCTGTTCCCCGCGGACCTCTGGAAGCGCTTTGGCGACCTCGGCCTGCTCGGCATGACCGCGCCGGAGCAATATGGCGGCTCCAACATGGGCTATCTCGCCCATATCGTCGCCATGGAGGAGATTTCGCGCGGCTCGGCCGCGGTGGGGCTGTCCTACGGCGCCCACTCCAACCTCTGTGTCAACCAGATCCGCCGCAACGGCAACGACGCGCAGAGGCAGCGCTACCTGCCAAAGCTGATCTCCGGCGACTATGTCGGCGCGCTCGCGATGTCCGAGCCGGGCGCCGGATCGGACGTGGTCTCGATGAAGCTGCGCGCGGACAAGCGCGGCGACCGCTACGTGCTCAACGGCTCCAAGATGTGGATCACCAATGGCGGCGATGCCGACGTGCTCGTGGTCTATGCCAAGACCGATCCGGAGGCCGGCCCGCGCGGCATGACCGCCTTCCTGATCGAAAAGGGCTTTAAGGGCTTCACCCACGGCCAGCATCTCGACAAGCTGGGCATGCGCGGCTCCAACACCTATCCGCTCTTCTTCGACGACTGCGAGGTGCCGGAAGAGAACGTGCTCGGCGGCGTGGGCGAGGGCGTCAAGGTGCTGATGTCCGGCCTCGATTATGAGCGCGCCGTGCTCTCCGGCGGCCCGCTCGGCATCATGGCGGCGTGCATGGACGCGGTGGTGCCCTACATGCACGAGCGCAAGCAGTTCGGCCAGCCGATCGGCGACTTCCAGCTGATGCAGGGCAAGCTCGCCGATATGTATTCGACCTGGCAAGCGACGCGCGCCTATGTCTATGCGGTGGGACGCGCCTGCGACCGCGCCAACCACGCGCGCAGCCTGCGCAAGGATGCCGCCGCGGCGATCCTCTATTCTGCCGAGAAGGCGACGTGGATGGCGGGCGAGGCGATCCAGGCGCTCGGCGGCGTCGGCTATACCAGCGAGTTTCCGGTCGGGCGGCTGTGGCGGGACGCAAAGCTCTACGAGATCGGCGCCGGCACCTCGGAGGTTCGCCGCATGCTGATCGGCCGCGAGCTGATGGCGGAAACCGCTTAAGCCTTCACGCAATTGGAATTGCCGCGGAACTGGTCCAACCTGCCCGCGGCCTCTCACCACGTCATCAGAAACGCGGGACCTGCATGCCGCTCCATTCCAGCATCGATCCGTCCTCGTCAGATTTTGCGCGCAATTCTGACGCCATGCGTGCGCTCGTCGCGGACTTGCGCGAGAAGCTCGGCCAGGTCGCCGGCGGCGGCGGCGAGGTCTCGCGCAACCGCCACACCGCGCGCGGCAAGATGCTGGCACGCCAGCGCGTTGACCTGCTGGTCGATCCCGGTACTGCGTTCATGGAGCTGTCGCCGCTTGCGGCCTATGGCCTCTATGGCGGCGACGTGCATTCGGCGAGCGTCATCACGGGTGTGGGGCGCATCGCGGGACGCGAATGCGTGATCGTGGCCAACGACGCCACCATCAAGGGCGGCACCTATTACCCCATGACCGTGAAGAAGCATCTGCGCGCGCAGGACGTGGCGCGGCAGAACAATCTGCCTTGCGTCTACATGGTCGATTCCGGCGGCGCCTTTCTTCCGCTGCAGGATGAGATCTTTCCGGACGAGCGGCACTTTGGCCGCATCTTCTACAATCAGGCGCAGATGTCGGCAGCTGGCATCCCGCAGATCGCGATCGTGATGGGCTCCTGTACCGCAGGTGGCGCCTATGTGCCAGCGATGTCGGACGAGAGCATCATCGTGCGCAACCAGGGCACCATCTTCCTCGGCGGCCCGCCGCTGGTGAAGGCTGCGACCGGTGAAGTCGTGAGCGCGGAGGAGCTCGGCGGCGCCGACGTGCATTCGCGCCAGTCCGGCGTGACCGATCATTACGCCCAGAACGACGCCCATGCGATCGGCATCGCGCGACGCATCATCGGCACGCTGAAGCCGTCGGCGCGGCCGAACCTGAACATGCATCCGCCGCGCGATCCGCTGTTTCCGGCCGAGGAAATTTACGGCGTCGTGCCGGTCGACGGCCGCAAGCCGTTTGACGTCCGCGACATCATTGCCCGCATCGTCGACGGCTCGGAGTTCAACGAGTTCAAGAAACTCTACGGTACGACGTTGGTCTGCGGCTTCGCCCATGTCTGGGGTTTTCCGGTCGGGATCATCGCCAACAACGGCATCCTGTTCAGCGAGAGCTCGCTGAAGGGAGCTCACTTCATCGAGCTGTGCTGCCAGCGCGGCATTCCCCTGGTGTTCTTGCAGAACATCACCGGCTTCATGGTCGGCAAGAAATACGAGGCCGGCGGCATCGCGCGCGACGGCGCCAAGCTGGTGACGGCGGTCGCGACGGCGTCGGTGCCGAAATTCACCGTGGTGATCGGCGGCTCCTACGGCGCCGGCAATTACGGCATGTGCGGGCGTGCCTACTCACCGCGCTTCCTGTGGATGTGGCCGAACGCGCGCATCTCGGTGATGGGCGGCGAGCAGGCCTCGATGGTGCTGAGCCAGGTCCGGCGCGACAATATCGAGGCCAAGGGCGATAGCTGGTCCAAAGACGATGAAGACAAATTCCGCGAGCCCATCCGCGCGCAATATGAGAGCCAGGGGCATCCGTATTATGCGACCGCGCGGCTGTGGGATGACGGCGTGATCGACCCGGCCGACACGCGGCTCGTGCTCGGTCTTGGCCTCTCGGCGGCGTCGAATGCGCCGATCGAACCGACGAAATTCGGCTTGTTCAGGATGTGATGCGATGGACCGCTCAAAGCTCTACCGGCGTTTTCGCACACTTCTGATCGCCAACCGCGGCGAGATCGCCTGCCGCGTCATTCGCACTGCGCGCACCATGGGCCTGCGCACGGTCGCCGTCTATTCCGAGGCCGACAGCGACGCGATGCACGTCGCGCTCGCCGACGAGGCCGTGCTGCTCGGACCTGCGCGGGCCCGCGACAGCTATCTGAATGTCGAGCGGCTGATCGAGGCTGCGCGCAAGACAGGCGCCGAAGCCGTGCACCCCGGCTACGGCTTCCTGTCCGAGAATGCGGACTTTGCGCGGGCTTGCCTCGATGCCGGCCTGGTCTTCGTCGGCCCGACCGCCGCGATGATGACGGCGATGGGCTCGAAATCCGGCTCGAAGGCGCTGATGGAGAAGGCCGGCGTGCCGCTGGTGCCCGGCTATCACGGCGAGGCCCAAGACGAAGCGACGCTGGCCAAGGCGGCCGATAAGATCGGCTTTCCCATTCTGGTGAAGGCCTCAGCCGGCGGTGGCGGCCGCGGCATGCGGATCGTGCGTTCGGCGGCCGAGCTTGAGCCCGCGATCATCAGCGCCAAGCGCGAGGCCAAGGCTGCGTTCGGCGACGATCGTATGCTGATCGAGAAATACGTCGACAATCCCCGCCACATCGAGGTGCAGGTGATCGGCGACAGCCACGGCAATCTCTTGTCGCTGTTCGAGCGCGAATGCACCTTGCAGCGCCGGCACCAGAAGGTGATCGAGGAGGCGCCGTCGCCGACGCTGAACCCTGCGCAACGCGAGGCCGTCTGCGCCGCCGCGCGCAAGGCGGCGGGCGCGGTGAATTATGTCGGCGCCGGCACGATCGAGTTCGTCTCCGACGGCAAGGACGTGTTCTTCATCGAGATGAACACCCGCCTTCAGGTCGAGCATCCCGTCACCGAACTGATCACCGGCATCGATCTCGTGGAATGGCAGTTGCGCGTCGCGTTTGGCGAGGCATTGCCGCTGAAGCAGGACGAGATCCGGCTCAACGGCCACGCCGTCGAGGCGCGCGTCTACGCCGAAAATCCGACCAGGAATTTCATGCCGTCGGTCGGAAAGATTTCGACTTGGCGCCTGCCGGCGGAGACCGGCGGCTTGCGCATCGATTCTGGCTATCGCGAGGGCCACAGCGTCTCGCCTTACTATGACGCGATGCTGGCCAAGATGATTGCCTGGGCGCCGACGCGGGATGTCGCGATCGAGCGGCTGAACCGCGGGCTGGAAGACTCCGACGTCCGCGGCATCGTCACCAACATCCCGTTCCTGTCGGCGTTGATCACGCATCCGAAGGTGCGCGCGAACGCGATCGACACCGGCTTCATCGAGCGCGAGCTGGCGGTCCTCACGTCGGCGCCCCCGGCACCGGGCGAGCTGGAGCTGTGTGCCGCGGTTGCCGCCGTTATCAACGATGAGCGCAAGGCCGCGCAGACGGAACCGCAATCGCCGTGGCGGACGTTTGGCTGGATGCCGGTCGGCCGCCGCCAGCGCAGCTTTGCCCTCCGCGTTGGTCATGGTGTTGGTCATGGGCCTGAGCTGAATGTCACCTTGAGCTACGGCAGCGGCCCGTCGACGCTGCTGATCGGCGAACGCGAGCTGGCGTTCGCGATTGCGTCGCGGGATGGCGGCTTCGACCTGACGCTCGATGGCGTGAAATCACAGGTCGCCGCTGTGATCGACGGCCATGAGCTTTACTTGCGTACCCGCAATGGGCGCTTCGATCTGCACTGGGTTGATCCGTTCGGCGGCGAGAGCGAGGAGCATGTTGGCGAAGACAAGATCACCGCGCCGCTGCCGGGCACCGTCGTCGCCGTGCTGGCGGAGGCGGGGTCGACGCTCGAGAAGGGCGCGCCGATCCTCACCCTCGAGGTGATGAAGATGGAGCAGACGCTGCGCGCCCCGTTCGCGGGCGTTCTGACGGCGATCAAGTGCAAGGTCGGCGACATCGTGCAGGAGGGCGTCGAGCTCGCCGTGGTCGAACCGTTGGCCGAGTGAGAGTGACATGAGCAACCAGGTCCGCATCATCGAAATGGGCCCGCGCGACGGCCTCCAGAACGAGAAGACACCCGTCAGCGTCGAGGCCCGCATCGCCTTTGTCGAGGCGCTGGTCGCGGCCGGCCTCACCACCGTCGAAGTCGGCGCGTTCGTCTCACCCAAGGCGATCCCGCAGATGGCGAGCTCGGATGCCGTGCTGCGCGGCGTCAGCCATGTGAAAGGCGCCGAATTCCACGTGCTGGTGCCGAACGAGAAGGGCTATGACGCCGCGCGCGCTGCGGGTGCCCAAGTCGTCTCGGTATTCGCGGCAGCCTCCGAAGGCTTCTCACGCGCCAACATCAATTGCACGGTCGCGGAGTCCATTGAGCGCTTCAAGCCGGTATTGGCGCGGGCCAAGACCGACGGCATCAGGGTCCGCGGCTATATCTCCTGCGTGCTGGGCTGTCCGTTCGACGGCGAGATCAAGCCGAAGGCAGTAGCGGATCTGGCGAAAACGCTGTGGGATCTCGGCTGCTACGAAATCTCGCTCGGCGACACTATCGGCGTCGGCACACCGAGCAAGGCGAAGGAGATGCTGCGCGCGGTCAGCGCCAATGTTCCCGCCGCCCATCTCGCGATGCATTTCCACGACACCTACGGCCAGGCGCTTGCCAATCTCTATGCCGGCCTGGAGGAGGGCGTCCGCGTCATCGATGCCGCCGCCGGCGGTCTCGGCGGCTGTCCCTACGCGCCGGGCGCGACCGGCAATGTCGCGACCGAGGACGTCGTCTACATGCTCGAAGGCATGGGCATCAGGACCGGCGTCGACATGGACCTGCTGTTGGCGGCGACCAACGAGATGAGCGGCCTGCTGGGCAAGCCGCCCGTGAGCCGCGTGGCGTCTGCATTGAATGCGAAGAAGAAGCGCGCCGCTTCCTAATTCTCCGTCATTGCGAGCGCAGCGAAGAAATCCAGAATCTTTCCGCGGAGCGTTTCCGGATTGCTTCGTCGCAAGGACTCCTCGCAACGACGACTGAGCGAGCTTTCGTAGGCTCAGGCCGCTTTCAAGCCGACGTCGGGCAGGCGCGGCCGGCTCTTGAGCGCCTTCGCCATCATCGCCTCGACCTCGGCCTTCTCCTGCGGTAGCAGCGCGAGGCGGGGCGGGCGGGTCAGCGCCGTGCCGCGGCCCATGATGTGCTCGCACAGCTTGATGCACTGGACGAGGTCCGGCCGCGCGTCGAGATGCAGCAGCGGCATGAACCATTCGTAGAGCGGCATCGCCTCGGCAAAGCGCCCCGCCATGGCGAGGCGGAACAGCGTCTCGCCCTCGCGCGGAAAGGCGTTGGACATGCCGGAGACCCAGCCCACCGCCCCCATGGCGACACTCTCGACGATGACGTCGTCAAGCCCTGCGAACAGCACGAAGCGGTCGCCGACCATGTTGCGGGTGTCGATGAAGCGCCGCGTATCGCCCGAGGAATCCTTGAAGCAGACGACGGTCTCGACGTCGGCAAGCGTGGCCAGGATATCCGGCGTGACGTCGTTCTTGTAGATCGGCGGATTGTTGTAGAGCATGACCGGCAGGTCGGTCGCGGTGGCGACGGCACGGAAATGCGCGGCCGTCTCGTGCGGCTTGGACGAATAGACCAGCGCCGGCATCACCATCACGCCGTCGATGCCGACGCGCGCGGCTTGCTTGGCCGTTTCGACCGCGAAGGCCGTGGTGAACTCGGCAATGCCGCACAGCACGGGCACGCGGCCGGCCGCGACCGATTTGGCCGTCTCCATGATGGCGACCTTCTCCTTGCGCTCCAGCGAGGTGTTTTCGCCGACCGAGCCGCAGACGATCAGGCCGGAGACGCCGTCGCGGATCAGCCCGTCCATCACCTTCGCCGTCGCGTCGATGTCGAGCGAGAGATCGTCGTGGAATTGCGTGGTCACGGCCGGGAACACGCCTTGCCAGGAAATGCGGGGGCTCATGATTTTACTCCAAGTGGATTTGCCGGCGGATTGCTGTATCCGCCGGGTGTTGTGAGGATGATGGGGAATCGGATCAGAGCGTTGCGCCGACCTTGCGCAGCTCGGCCAGGACGGGCGCCTTGGGCAGCCAGATCTTGTCGAACTCGGCAATCACCGCCTCGGTATCGCCGGCCGGCACCTGCCGGATCGGGATCGGCGCGTTGCGGAAGTTCTCGATCAGCGTCGGCTCATTGCCGGCGAGCTCGTCGATCTGTGCGTCGAGCGTCGATTTGACCGTCTTGGCGATCAGTTCGCGGTCGGCTGCGGAGAGCGATTGCCAGACCCGGCCCGAGACGACCGCCGCCATCGGCATGAAGACCGCGTTCATCTGCAGGATCACCTTCGAGACCTTGTCGAAGCGCTGGTTCCAGGAGAATTCGAGATCGGCCTCCAGGCCGTCGACCTGGCCGTTGGCCATCGCGTCGAACACCTGCGGCGTCGGGATCGGCGTTGGCGCGGCACCGAGCGAGGAGTAGAAATCGCGATAGACCGGCGTCGGATTGATGCGCAGCTTCATGCCCTTGATGTCGGCGAGCGAATTCAGGTCCTTCGACGAGAACACCGCGCGCATGCCGGTGATGCCCCAGCCGAGCCCGATCGTGCCGGTCTCCTGCGGCAGCACATCGAAAAGCTTCACGGCCGCTGGATGCCGCACGAATTTCGCAACCGCGGGCGTCGAGCGGACGATGTAAGGCGCGTTGATCGCAGCGATGTGCGGCACGCGCGAGCCGAGCTCGGCAGCCTGGATGAATCCCATGTCGAGCGCGCCGGACTGCAGTTGCTGCATCATCGCGGGCTCGTTGCCGAGCTGACCGGAGTGGAACACGGTCAGGGTCAGCCGGCCGCTGGTGGCCGCCTTGAGATCGTCGCCGAATTTGAGCGCGGCCTTATTCCAGGAATGGCCGTTGGGCGTGATCAGACCGAGGCGAAATTCCTTGGCCTGGGCCAGCGCCAGCGAAGGGGCGAACAGCGGCACGGCTGCGCTGGCGGCGAGAAAGCGGCGACGTGAGATCGGCATGGTCGGGCTCCTTTGAGCGGGCCTATTTGATGAGGATCAGCGAGAGCGACGGATAGAGCGAGAGCAGCACCAGAAGGACGCAGGAGATGATGAAGAACGGCAGCGTCACCATGAACATCTTGCCGGGCTTAGCGCCGGTGACGGCGGCCGCGACGAAGAAGCAGAGCCCGACCGGCGGCGACAACAGGCCGAGCACCAGATTGATCACCACCACCACGCCAAAGTGCCTGGGATCGATGTGATAGACCTCGGTTGCGACCGGCAGCAGGATCGGCACCGTCATGATCAGGCCGGGAATCCCGTCGATCACCGTGCCGATCACCAGCAGGATCACGTTGCAGATCAGCATGAAGCTGACGGGATCCTTGGCGGCCGACTGGATCCAGCCGGCGGTCTCCTGCGGCACCTTGCCGAAGATCAGGACCCAGGAGAACACGGCCGCGGCAGCAACCAGGAACAGCACGATCGCCGAATAGATGGCGCTGCGCAGCATCATCAGCGGCAGCTGCGCGAACTCGAATTCTCTGGTCCAGAATTTCCCGACCAGCGCGGCGGCAACCGCGCCGACGGCCGCGGATTCCGTTGCGTTGGCGAGGCCGCCGAGAATGGTGCCGACGATGACGATCGGGATCAGCAGGGTGGGCGAGGTCCGCAGGATCGTCGCCACGCGCTGGCGCGGGGTCTGATAGTCCGCGCGCGGATAGTTGTAGACGTATCCCATCAGTGCGATGACGAGACAGAACATCACGGTAAGGATCACGCCGGGCACGATGCCGGCGATCAGCATGTCGCTGACCGAAACCTGCGCGAGCACGCTGTAGACCACGAACATCACCGACGGCGGAATGATCGGACCGAGCATGCCGCCATAGGCGGTCAGCCCCGCCGCAAAGGTCTTGTCGTAGCCCTTCTTCTCCATCTCCGGCACCATGATCTGAGCCATGATCGCGACCTGCGCGGTCGCAGATCCGAGGATGGAGGAGATGAACATGTTGGCGAGGATGTTGACGTAGGCGAGCCCGCCCTTCAGTGAGCCGACGAAGGCCATCGCCATATCGACGATGCGGCGAGTGATGCCGCCGCCGTTCATGATCTCGCCGATCAGGATGAAGAGCGGAATGGCGATCAGCCCGTAACTGTCGACACCGCCGAACAGCTGCAGCGGATAGGACTGGAACAGCACCGGATTGCCGGATGCGGCGATGTAGACGAGGCCTGCGAGGCACAGGCAGAGGCCGATCGGCACGCCGACCAGCATGATTGCAACGAACGCCGCCGAGGTGATCATCAGTTGACCCCGTCGAGCTCGGAGAGCGCAAAACCCTTCGGTGGCGTGCGCGGGACCAACTCGAGATCTTCCAGCAGGTTGGCGAGACCATGAACGGTCATTGACACCGCGAAGATCGGCAGCGTCAGGTAGAGCACCCAGGTCGGCCAGTTCAGTGTCTGGGTGTGCTCGGTATAGAGGAAGTTGAAAGTTTCGGCGGCGAGCTTGCGCCCGTCGAAACCGACTCGCGCGAGCCCGATCGGATCCATCCAGAGCACGCAGGTGATGATCAGCGCGATTCCGAATACGACGACGAGGCAGGTCGAGATGACCTTGGCGATCTTCTGGTGGCGGAGCGAAAGACGTTCCGTCAGCATCGTGACCGCGAAGTCGAGCCGCAGCCGTGTCATTGCGGAAGCGCCGATGAAAGTCAGCCAGACCACGCAATAGACCGCGGATTCATCGATCCAATAAATCGGGAAATGCGAGTAGCGGGTCACGACGTTCACCAAAATCAGGCTGGTGAGCAGATACATCAGGCCCATCAGCGCGATCCGCTCGCAGGCGAGCAGGGCATTGGAAGCATTCACGACAATCCGCCGGGCGCTGAACGCCGGCACATCCGGCACCGTCTGCTCGATCATGAAAGGCCCCAATGCCAATGCCAGATTTGTCGTGCTATTGCCGAATGTATAATTTATACATTTTGCGTGTCAAACGGAGATTGCGGTCATTCCGGCGGCAGGACGCGCTTTTGCTGGGCACCCGGCTTTTGCTGGACACCTCGACTTGCAAGAGAGAGACCGCTTCGTCTGGACGAGTCGGGGAGGAAGACGGAAGATCAAATGAAAGAGCCTTTGAAGCATCGCACCCTGTCGGCTGCGATCGTCGATCAGCTCCGGCAGGCTATCCTCGACGGCACCTATCCGGCGGGATCACAGTTGCGCCAGGATGCGCTCGGCGATGCCTATGGCGTCAGCCGCATCCCGGTGCGCGAAGCGCTGTTCCAGCTCGAGGCCGAAGGACTGGTGCGGATCGTCCCGCAGAAGGGCGCCATCGTCTCGGAGCTGTCGCTGGACGAGATCAATGACGTCTTCGACCTGCGCCGGATCCTGGAGCCGCGGCTACTGGCGCAGTCTGCGCCTCGCTTCAGGGAAGAGGATTTCGAGGGGCTCGACGACATCCACAAGCACTTCGAGAAGGCGATCAAGGCGCGCAACGTCAGCGACTGGGGACAGCTCAATGCCGACTTCCACATGGCGCTCTACGTTCACGCTCCGCAGCCGCGCACCAAGGCCATCGTGCTGTCGCTGCTCCAGACCAGCGATCGCTACACGCGCCTGCAGCTCTCCAATACCAAGGCGATGGGTATTGCAGAAAAGGAGCACGCTCATCTGATCGCGCTCTGCCGCGCGCAGAAGGTCGAGGAAGCCTGCCGGTTCCTGGATCGGCACATCGAAGCCGTGCGCAAGGATCTGCTGCAGGTCGTGGGCAGCAGCACGATCGCGCCGAAGTCGCGGCGGAAGAGCAAGCCGTAATCGTAGGGTGGGTTAGCGAAGCGTAACCCACCATGCTTCAGCGAATCCGGGACGAATTTGGTAGGTTACGCCTTTCGGACTGCGCTTCGCGCAGCCGCAAAGCTAACCCACCCTACCGCAGCATCACCTGCTCCCGTCAGGCCCCATCACAAGGTCCGGCAGCCAGGTCGAGATTCCCGGCACGAAGCACAGCAGCAGCACGGCCACCATCATCAGCAGCACGAAAGGCAGCGTACCCCAGATCACCTCGCTCAAGGGGATATCGGGCGCGACGTTGCGGATGACGAAGATGTTGAGGCCGACCGGCGGGTGGATCAGGCCCATCTCCATCACGATGGTCATGACCACGCCGAACCAGATGATGTCGAAATTGGCGGCGCGCAGCGGCGGCAGGATGATCGGCGCGGTCATCAGGATGATCGAGACCGGCGGCAGGAAGAAGCCGAGTACGACCACCATGACGAGGATCGCGAATAAAAGCTCCCAGCGCGGCAGGTGCATCGCGACGATGGATTCGGCGACTGACTGCGAGATGTGCAGATAGCTCATCACGTAGGAATAGAGCAGCGACATGCCGATGATCATCATCAGCATGGTCGATTCCCGGACCGTCGATTTCATGATGGGCGCAAGGTCACTCGGCCGCCACACGCTATAGATCGCCGCGATCAGCGCCAGCGCCAGAAGGCCACCGAGGCCGGCGGTCTCCGACGGCGTGGCGTAGCCGCCATAAAGCGCGATCATGACGCCGGTGAGCAGCAGCACGAACGGGATCACGCGCGGCAGCACGCTGAAGCGCTCCGCCAGGGTGTATTCGTCGCGGGCCAGGATCGCTGCCTTGGGGCCGCCGTTCTTGTAGATCGCTTCGGCCGCGGCATATTCCCGGCGGAAGCGGATCACGGCGTACGCGCCGAACAGCGAGACCAGCAGCAGGCCCGGACCGATGCCGGCCAGGAAGAGCCGACCCAGCGATTTTTCGGCGGCCACTGCAAACAGGATCATGGTGATCGAGGGCGGCAGCAGGATGCCGAGCGTGCCACCGGCGGCGATGATGCCGGCGGCAAAGCCGCCGGAATAGCCGCGCTTACGCATCTCGGGGATGCCGGCCGAGCCGATCGCCGAGCACGTTGCAGGCGAGGAACCGGCCATCGCCGCGAACAGCGCGCAGGCAAACACGTTGGCGACGCCGAGCCCGCCGGGCACGCGATGCAGCCAGGCATGCAGGGCCAAGTAGAGATCCTGGCCGGCACGCGACTTCCCGATCGCGGCGCCCTTCAGGATGAAGAGCGGAATCGACAAGAGCGTGATCGAGGCCATTTCCTCATAGACGTTCTGCGTCACCGTATCGAGCGAGGCGGCGGGCATGTAGATGCCCATGAACACGACCGCGACGGCGCCGAGGGCAAAAGCAATGGGCATGCCCGAAAACATCACGAGCAGCGTCGCAATCCCGTAGGCGAGGCCGATACCGAAGACGCTCATGGCCGCCGGCCTCCAGCGAAGGGCAGCGCAAGCTGCACGATGATCTGGACGCAGAGCAGGCTCATGCCGAACGCCATCAGCGAGTAGGGGATGGCGAGCGGCGGCGACCACATCGAGTTCGAGACCTGGCCATCGACATAGGCCTCGTGCGCAAGCGTCCAGGACTTCCAGGTGAAGAAGGCGCAGAACAGCAGCGTCACGGCATCGACGAACCAGAGCCTGATCCTGTTCGCCAACGGCGACAGCAGGCCGACAAAGGCCTCGATGCCGATATGGCCGCGATTTTGCTGAACATAGGCAGCCGTCATGAAGGTCGCGCCGACCAGCAGGAACACGGCGGCCTCGTCCTGCCAATAATTGGCGGCCTTGAACAGCGCGCGGCTGAGCACGCTGTAGCTCAGGATCGCACAGGCCGCAACCAGCGCGATCGCCGCGAACACGACGATGATGTTGTTGAGGACGGCGAGACCGCGATCGAGCGCGGCCGCGGAACTGGTGCCCGCGGCCGCGCTGGTCAGGTCGTCACGATCCGGCAGCGGACCGTGGATCATGCCGCGACGTCGGTTGCGAGCTTGAGCAGGTTGGCCGCAGTCGCGGTCTTCGCGCTGTAGTCCTTCCACGCGGTGTCGCGGGCGATATCGCGCCACTTGCCGACGGTCGCGGCGTCGAGCACCGAGACCTTGGCGCCAGCCTTCTCGTAGACCTTGGCGACTTCGACGTCGTCGTCCTGCGCGCCCTTGCGGCCGAAGGCTTCGAGCTCGGTGCCGACCGCGAGCAAGACGTCCTGCTGGTTCTTGGGCAGCTTGTCGAAGATCGCCTTCGACATCATCAGCGGCTCGAGCATGAACCAGTAGGAGGTGCCTGCGCCCGAGGTCAGCGATTTTGCGACCTCTTCCAGCCGGAACGAGATCAGGCTGGTGGAGGAGGTGATGCCTGCATCGCAGGCGCCGGTCTGCATCGCTGCGTAGATTTCGTTCGACGGCACCGACAGGACAGAGGCGCCGGCGGTCTGGAGCACCATGTCCATCTCGCGCGAGCCGCCGCGCACCTTCATCCCCTTGGCATCTTCCGGCGCCACGATCGGCTTGGAGCGGCTGGCGACGCCGCCTGCCTGCCACACCCAGGTGAGCAGGATGATGCCCTTGTCGGCGAGGAAATCGGTCAGCGCCTTGCCGACTGGCTCCTTCTTCCAGCGTATGCCCTGGTCGTAGGTCGTGACCAGTCCGGGCATCAGGCCAATATTGGTCTCCGGCAATTCGCCGCCGGCGTACGGCATCGGATAGAGGCTGATATCGAGCGCGCCCTTGCGCATCGCGGAGAACTGCGCGTTGGTCTTGATCAGAGATGAGTTCGGATAGATTTCCACGGCTATGTCGCCATTGCTGCGCTTGGCCACTTCGGCGGCGAACATGCGGCATAGCCGGTCGCGGAAATCGCCCTTGTCGATGGTGCCGCCCGGGAATTGATGCGAGATCTTGAGCGTGGTCGCGGCATGCGCGGTGCCGGTGCCGAAGCGGAGAATGGCGGGTGCCGCGACGGCGGTCGCGAGCAAGTGACGACGTGTGAGCATGGTTTTATCCCCTTGGACGGTTCTTGTTTGGCGTGATTTGGGTCTTTGAGACCGACGCTTGGGCCCATCTTAGCCGGTCTTTCATCCGATATTCCCTCATCTGATAGTTCGAGACCGAATGCCGCGGCAAGTGTTGGTCTTGCTGCGCCGCACACTTGCAGTCGGCTCGCGCGGCCGTGATCAGGGTCAACGCATGGAGGGAAAAGATGGGCGGCGGCGGTTCGGGGAAATTTGTCAGTGGCGGCGTAACAAGATCGGCCATCGATCCGTCGAGACTGGATAGCGGCATCCGTCGCTGACAAACATCATCTCGAAGGGAAGACTAGTCATGACCATTCGCACCCGCCTCGCGCTCGGCGTCTCGGCTGCCGCTCTCTCGCTTGGCCTCGCGCTCTCGCCGGCCGCCTTCGCTCAGGACAAGATGGGCAAGGATGACGGCACGATGAAAAAGGATACGATGCACAAGGACGGCATGATGAAGAAGGACACCATGTCCAAGGACGACGGCATGAAGAAGGACACGATGTCGAAGGACGGGATGAAGAAAGATGACGGGATGATGAAGAAGAACTGATCTCGCGCCGTCATGCCGAGGCGCGCCTCGTCGAGGCGAGCCTGGCGTTCCAAATTCGAATCCAGAGCCTGTCATCGGGCGCGCTTATGCGCGGACCCGGTAACACCGTTCCCGTAGGCAGCTGTGAACTGAGGCGCGCCTCAGTTCAATTTCAGTTGAGCGTTACTTCCGCTTGGCTTTGCGGGCGGCATAGCGGGCGTCGCGCCTGGCCTTTTGCTCGGCTTCGGCCTCGGCCGCTTTGGCGGCCGCTTCTTCGGCTTCGCGAGCGATCCGCGCAGCCTCGAGCCCCGCAGCCTCTTCCTCGCGACGCCGCTGCTCAGCCTTCTCGGCCTCGCGCGCAGCCTTCGCTTCGGCGCGCTTCGCCGCGGCGATCTCACGCTCGGCGCGCCGCGCCGCGACGGCGGGATCGTCAGGCCCCGGTTGGGACTTGAACTTGTTCAAAAGATTTTTACGTGCGTCCTGCGCCGCTTTTTGCCGGTCCGCAAAGCCGGGTTCTCTGAATCCACTCATCGCACGAGCCTTGTCATCCTCGCTTTCAGCCTTACATCATTCGCGTGGGTACGCGGGCCGCATCAAACGCGTGCCCCGTGACGCCAGCGTGTACATCCATGCGCGTCGCAAAGCCACCCATAATCGCAGCCGATCAGGTAGACGAAAAATCGCTGGACCAGCCGATCGTTCGTAGCCAAGAAAAACTGCCGAATTGTGATGTCCCTCATAAGGGGCGACGGAGGCGGCGCCTAGCGTCCGCCCCGATATAAGACGGAGCCCGGGCATGACTTTCTTCCGGCTGAGCCTGAAAGCTCTCGCAATCACATTCACGGTGGCGGCGCTGGCCGGTGCCGGGCTGCTGCTCGCTCGTCCTCAGCCGATCGACAGTGCGGTTCTGGGCGCCGGCTGGGAGTGCAGCCAGACGGCGTTCGTGCTGACGACCTGCGCGCCTCGGATCCAGCAGGCGACCCCGACAACCGAGACCTCGCGCAAGGACCTGGTCAGGCCGACCCGAGGCTGAACTAGGAGGCTAAATTGGAGCGGCCGATCGGGATGTGACGCGACGTCGCAGAGGTGATAAAGCCGGTCTCGTCCGCGCCACCAGGTAGCTATGCCCAAGCCCGACTCCGGCGAGAAGCCCAAATCTCGACCCAAGCCTGAAGCAAAGCGCGGCGCGATCGCCGGACTGATCATCGTCATCGTCATCCTGGGGGTCGGCTGGTGGCTAACTCGCGACCTCACCGCCGCCAGCAAGATGCAGGACTGCCTGATGTCGGGGCGCCGCAACTGCAACGTGATCGAGCCGGCCCGCTAGAAGCGGTCCAGCCGGCCCCGGACGAAAAATTGCCGTGATCTTAAACATTTGTAACGGGACTTGGCCGACCACGCAGGTCAGTTATGTCAGCCGGCATCACCGGGGCGCGAGCCGAATCGGCTATCGCGCACGCACCACGGCATCGAGAGAGTAGGGGTCAAGCACGCATGAGTGCGTCCAGCCGCATGAAGATCATCATTCCCTTGGTTTCGGCCATGTCATTGCTCGCGTTGTCCGCGCAAGCGCAGGAGGCCCGGCCGCCGAGGGACTCCGCCCAGCCGCCAGGGCCGGGCGCGCCACAGCAAAACATGCGCAGCGGATCCCCGCAGCAGGCGGTCCGGCCAGCGCCCCAGCCTGGCGGGCCGGCTCATGCCGGCCCAGGTCCCGGTGCTGATCCTCGCGGGGCGGGCGGTCCGCCTCCCGGTCGCTATATGGCACGCGGTCCCGCGGCAGCGCGCGACTGGGGCGGACACAGCTATCGCGGCAATCTCGCCTGGGATGGCGGGCATTGGCACCATGGGGTCTACAACGGTCGCTCCGGCTGGTGGTGGGACGTTGGCGGCGTCCGGTATTATTATCCGCAGCGGATGGAGGGCCCGCCCGCCTACATCTCCGAAGATTATATCGACGACGCGCCGGTGGCTTATGCGCCAGCGCCGCCTCCGGTCGCCTACGCGCCGCCTCCGCCGCCCCCGCCGGCCGATCCCGGCGCGAGCGCCCTTGGCGGCGCCATCGTCGGCGGCGTGCTGGGTGGCCTGATCTCGGGCAATGCGACCGGCGCAGCCGCGGGCGCGGTTCTCGGCGGCGCCACCGGCGCGATCGCAGGCGCCACGGCTGCCTCGCAGCCGGGCTACTATCTGGCTCAGGGCAATTGCTACTACCGCTATCCGAACGGCCAGTATGTGCAGGCCGATCCCCGCGCGTGCTACTGAGCCTATAGGCGATATCTGACTGGCGATATCTGACTGACTGAGGCGGGCCGGTGCCCGCCTCATGTGTTTTGGCGAGGGGACAAGCGGCGTCGATGCAAATCATCGACCCGATGCACTCATGGTTCGCCCTGTACGATGCCCCTTGCGGCGACGCACAACAATTGCCTCAAATTAGCGCTGGCACTTCTTGCCGCTTCACGCGACTCTCAAAAGAAAAATCGGGACACGATTCGCGGGGATGGGACATGCTGGATGCAATCCAAATTAGCGTGGCGCTTTGGGCCATGATCGTTTGCGGCGGGATCAAGGTGGTGCAGGTGCTGCCCTGCCTGTTCTAGCGCACGAGCCCCAGCAACGCGCGCGGCCTTGAGCAGGGGCGGGGTGACCTGTCCTAAGATACAAGCCAATTCAGTATGGCCATTGCGGCCCAGATCAGGGCGGCGATCCAGGCCAGCATGACGATGGCGATGGTCCCGAGAAAGGTCATGCCGAGCAGGTCGGGCCTTTGTCGTTGCGTGGCGATCTCAGCCGTTGCTGCTGCTTCTTCTGTCATGACGGAAAGACCACCCATATCGTGTCAGACTTTGCCGTGCTCCGCGGATTGTCATGACGTTTAGCTGAGGCACGGCGCTTGGACTGTGACGCAGTTCACAGCTCCGTTGAATTGAAGCTAGCTACTTTCCGGCGCAATTGCGCCGGAAAGTAGCTAGGCCCGCCGCTTTGTGCGGCGCAGCCCGCGCCGGCTCGCCGGCGACAAGACCGGAATCATACGGACAAAACTGCCACGCCCTTGTCCAGATCTGCCGGCTAGAGTCGGGCGCATGAGTAATAACTACGATCCACAGCGCGAGGCCGAGGCGGCAATGAAACGGGCGGCGGCGTCCGAGGGCGACGATCGGCAAAAGCTCATCCAGCTGGCTGTCGCCTGGCATCTGCTCGCGCGCGATCCGCGCGACGACCGGACGGATTGATCCCGACTGGCCGGCAGCGGCCGCATCTGTGATACCTGGTAAGCCGGCACTCTTCGGACCGCCGCATAAGAAAAACCCCGTGCTCGGGGGGCAAGCGCGGGGTTCTTCAGAGCCGACCGGGGCTGGCAAGTCGGCAGCACTCAGTTCCTGTGTTCAACGCGCCGGTCGCGCGTTCGTTCCCCCAACTCTTCAATCGGAAATCGCCCAACCTTTCGTGACCTCCAAATTGCCACGCAAGGCATGCGCATTACGACGGCTTCTTCTTTTTCTTCTTGAGGATTTTTGCCTGGGCCCGGAACGCGGAGGCCAGCGCCTTCATCTGGCCTGCGACGAACTCGTCGGCGGCTTGCTGGGCAGCCTTCTCGGCCATACGCGCCTGCTGCTTGAGCGACTTTGCCGGCTTCATGAAGCCCTCGCATCGGTCTTGCTATTTGCTCCTGGGATCCTGCCTGGCTGGAGCCTTCTTATCCTTGGTCTCGGACTGGTTGGCGCGATCCACGTTCATGCCGGTGGTGTCCATAGCGCCCTTGGGCGTGGCCCCGTTGGTGTTCTCTGGCCTCTCCATACCTGTCTGCGGGGCAGGCCTGTGTTTTGGGCGAGAGCGGAGCCGCACATGACGCACGTGGCGGCGAATGCGGCGAGGGCGATGATCTGTTTCATGGCAATCTTCCTCTGCCAGATTACCTGCGCGCCGGGGAGTTGTTCCGCCCCGCATGAATTTTGACCAATTCGGCGCACCTGCCTTGGCCGGGTTGGCAACCGGGAACTTCCGATCCTTGCCGACGTTGGGCGGCTATGACCGATCCCGAGTTGCGCGCGCAATCGTTCGAAATTGCCTGGAAATATCTCGATCAGTCCGGCCTGCTCACCGGCGAGCGCAGGGATTCAGCCCGGTTCATCCTGAACCGGATCGACCGCATGGTGCTGCGCGGCGAGCGGTGCCGGCTGCTGCTGTCGAACGCTGCGATCGATGCCTACCGGTTTCGGCCGATGCTCGTGACCCTCGACGCATGATTGATGCGCCGTCGCAACCAAGTCTTAGGACATCCGCAGGGTCCATTTCCGCGACCACGATTCGTGCTTCGGGAACGAAGCGGAGTCGGATCGTGAACAAACAAAAGCCCCCGAAGGGGCTTGATGTTACGCAGCTTCCGTTTTCGGGACGGCGTCCGCGTTCAGCGAGAGTTTGACGACATCGCCTTCGACCGCACCGACATACTTCCTGTCGATGTAGTGGTGATGGTCCTTGTGACCTTCCGGGCTGTCCTTCTTGGTCAGCTTGATACGCTGCCCCTCGATGCGATCGACAGTGCCGACATGAACGCCGTCCTTGCCGATGATCTTCATGTGCTCTCTGATTTCGCTCATGAGGTCCTCCTTGTGCTGTCTCAACTTCGCGAACCGGTCTTGGTTGCAGGGCAGGCCGGAGCCGGTTTTTGGAGCCAATTCACGCGCCAAACGTTGAACGGCAGGCGCAGTGACCAAGATCCGCATGGAGACTATTCACGCCTATCTGGAACGAAAGCACAGGGAAATCGGGCTGCTGAATGATTGCCTGAGAAGCCCGTTGCATCTGCCGCGTCCGCGATCCGTCGACGAGGTCGTCAAATCCAAATTCCAGATCGCCGCGGCGCTGCGCGCGGAGCATGCGCTGCAGGATTGGAAGGCGACCGAGACGGCCTGGTCGCACGCGGCGTGTCCCGCGAGTGGCCCGTTCATGTTCAGCTACGACTACCAGCGCGCGGATCTGAAGGTGAGCGGTCCCTCGTTCTATGAACACACAACCGGCAGCACCAGCGAGACGATCTATACCGCATCCGGCATGGCCGCGATCTCGGCGCTGCTGCTCGCCTCAGCAGAAATCATCGATAAAGCCGACATTCTGGTGCTGCCGGGCACCTACGGAGAGACACTGGAGCTGGTCGAGCGCTTCGTCCCTCACTTGCGGCTTGTCACCCCCCGGCTGCCGCTGGGCGACGCGCCTGCTCCGGCCGACCTGCCTCGAATTCTCCTGCTGGATTCCTGCGCCTCTGCGGGAGCGTTCGAGGCGGCCCTGCGCTGCGACTGCGCGGCGCTCGATCTGTTGATCTTCGACACGACGTGTTTCGCCGGCAGATCGGGCCGCATCCGGCGTGTGCTGAGATGGGCCGGGCGATGGGGAATTCCCGTCGTGATGGTGCGCAGTCACAACAAGCTGGATTCGCTCGGAGTGGAATACGGCCGGCTCGGCTCTGCGGTCTTCGTGCGCTGGAGGGGCAAGGACCTCAACGCAAGCCGTTTGATGTCCGAATGCCTGGCGGCGGAAACCCGCAACGCCGTGCGGCTTCTCGGCGGCGCGGCGCTGCCGGCGCATTTTCCGCCGTTCGTTGGCTCAGACGCCTATTGGGCGCTCATGCAGAAACGCGTCGCAGCGATCTTGCGCAACGGCCGGCACACGGCGCGGTATTTCGCCTCCGAACTCGCCCCGCTCTCGGCCGAATTGCGTTTCACCCACGGCCTCTACGTCACGCTTCGCGCCAGGCGGGCTCTCGATGAGGCGACCGCGCGGCAGGCCGCCGAAGACATGAGCCGCGATCTTAGCTGCGAAGGCTTCCCCATCCGCCACGCCGGCAGCTTTGGTTTCGATTTCGCAGCGACGGAATGGTTTCACGACGCGACGACGGGTGAGTACAGCGTCCGGGTGGCGGCGCCGGATCTCCCGAGCGACATGTGGGAGGATCTCACCGCGGCAATTGCGCGGTGGTGGGGGAGGCGTCAGGCCAACTTCGGCCACAGTTGAACGCGTCTTCAGTCTCCAAGAGGCGGTGCGGCGAATTGCACGTTTGGGAACGATTTCAACCCTGAGCCAGCAAAGCTGGCGATCCCGGCAGGAATCGAACCTGCAACCCTCAGAGTAGAAATCTGATGCTCTATCCAGTTGAGCTACGGGACCGTTCCTAGGCCGGCCTCTGGCGAGGCTTCTCTTGTGAGGCCTGGCGGGCTTCTACCATGGCTCATATGAAAAATCCCCGATCCCGCCAAGCCTGAACCGAACCGTTTTCACCCCGAAAGCGACAAAGCGGAGCGGCGGAGTGCGGTTGGTCGGCTCTGCGACGTGGCGGCAAGCCGCGTTGCGCCCAGGAGTCGGGTCCAAGACAAGCTCTGCCCGTGATCTTTTCCGCTGCCGCCGCGTCCCTGCGGCGGTGTTTTGGCAGCTCTGGGCTTGCCTTGCCATGGCGAATGCGACGAATTGCACGTTTGGTTCCATCGCCTTGAGTCCGTCACCTTTCCGCGCACTTCATGCCACCGCGGCCCTCGTCCGCGATCCCGGGAGTCCATCATGATCGGTCTGATCCGCGCCCTCACATTCTGCGCCACGCTGGCGTTCGGCCTTGCGGCCGCGCAAGGCGCGGACAAGGCCTTCAAGCGCGATGATCTTGCCGATTCCGCGATCAAGCTGGAGGCGCAGATCAAGAGCGAGGCGGGGCCGGTCGCCAAGACCAACGCGACGCTGCGCAACGACGCCGATGCCGCCTTCCGGCGCAACGATGTCCGCAGCGGCCTGTCGGTCCTCGGTCAGATCGCCGCGACCGCGCCCGAGGATGCCGGCAACTGGCTGCGGCTGGCCAAGGTCATTTTCCAGATCACACCGAAGAGCTCGAGCGAACAGACCTTCCTGCTGGAGCGCGCCTCGACCGCGTCCTACATCGCTTACATGCGCGCCGGTAACCCCGGAGAGGAGGCCGACGCGCTCGCCGTGCTCGGCAAGTCGCTGGCCGAACGCAAGCTGTGGCGGCCGGCGCTGGATGCACTGCGGCTGTCGCTCGACATGCGCGAGGTCGCCGACGTCCGCGGCCAATACGAGAAGCTGCGCGACGAGTACGGCTTCCGGCTGCTCGACTATACCGTGGATTCGGACTCGGCCAGCCCGCGCGCCTGCTTCCAGTTCTCGGAAGAACTCGCCAAGCGCACCGACTTCGCGCCGTTCCTGGCGCTGGCGGGCCAGGACAAGCCGGCGCTGTCGGCCGAAGGCAAGCAGCTCTGCGTCGACGGGCTCAAGCACGGCGAGCGCTACAACGTCAATCTGCGCGCCGGCCTGCCGTCCACGGTCAAGGAAGGCCTGCCGAAATCGGCCGAGTTCAACATCTATGTGCGCGACCGCAAGCCGTTCGTGCGCTTCACCAGCCGCGCCTATGTGCTGCCCAGGACCGGTCAGCGCGGCATTCCCGTGGTCAGCGTCAACACGCCCGCGGTCAACATCAGCGTGTTCCGGATCGGCGACCGTAACCTCATCAACACGGTGGTCGACAGCGATTTCCAGAAGACGTTGTCGCGCTACCAGCTCACCGATCTCGGCGGCGAGCGCGGCGTAAAAGTCTGGTCCGGCGAGCTTGCGACTGCGACGACGCTGAACCAGGACGTCACCACCGCATTCCCGGTCGACCAGGCGCTTGGCGAGCTCCAGCCGGGCGTCTACGTGATGGCGGCGGCCGCCAAAGGCCCGGGCTCTGACGACGACTACCAGCTCGCGACCCAATGGTTCATCGTCTCCGACCTCGGCGTGTCGGCCTATTCCGGCAATGACGGCATTCATGTCTTCGTCAATTCTCTGGCTTCGACCGATCCGGTCGGCAAGGCCGAAGTGCGGCTGGTCGCGCGCAACAACGAGATTTTGGCCACCCGCAAGACCGACGACAGCGGCCACGTCCTGTTCGAGGCGGGCCTTGCGCGCGGCGAGGGCGGCCTGTCGCCGGCGCTGCTGACGGTCACGGGCGAAAAGGTCGACTACGCCTTCCTCAGCCTGAAGACCTCTGCCTTCGATCTGTCCGACCGCGGCGTCGCGGGTCGTGCTGTTCCAGCCGGCGCCGATGCCTTCGTCTATGCCGAGCGCGGCGTCTACCGCTCCAGCGAGACGGTCTATCTCACCGCGCTGCTCCGCGACGGGCAGGGCAATGCCGTCACCGGCGGGCCGCTGACCTTGGTGATCGAACGTCCCGATGGCGTCGAATTCCGCCGGGCCGTGCTGGCCGACCAGGGCGCCGGCGGCCGCACGCTGTCCGTGCCGCTCAACTCGGCAGTCCCGACCGGGACGTGGCGGGTGCGCGCTTTCACCGATCCGAAGGGCTCTTCCGTCGGCGAGACCACTTTCATGGTCGAGGACTACGTTCCGGACCGGATCGAATTCGACTTGTCCGCCAAGGACAAGCTGATCAAAGCTAATGCTCCAGTGGAGCTCAAGGCCGACGGTCACTTCCTCTATGGCGCGCCAGCCTCCGGCCTCCAGCTCGAAGGCGACATGCTGGTCGCGCCGGCCACCGAGCGGCCGGGTTTTGCCGACTACCAGTTCGGCGTTGCAGACGAGGAGACCACCTCGAACGAGCGCACGCCGCTGGAGAACCTCCCTGAGGCGGACGCGAACGGCGTTGCGACCTTCCCGGTGACACTGGACAAACAGCCGGCCTCGACGCGTCCGCAGGAGGCGCAGATATTCATCCGCATGGTCGAGACGGGAGGCCGCGCCGTCGAGCGCAAGCTGGTGCTGCCGGTCGCGCCCGCCAACGCCATGATCGGCATCAAGCCGTTATTCGGCGACAAGAACGTTGCAGAAGGCGACAAGGCGGAGTTCGACGTCCTGTTCGTCTCCCCTGAGGGCAAGACGCTTCCCCGCGACGGCCTGCCCTACGAGCTCCTGAAGATGGAGTCGCGCTACCAATGGTATCGCCAGAACAATTACTGGGAGTACGAGCCGGTCAAGTCGACCTCGCGCGTCTCGGACGGCGACGTCACGGTCGCCGCCGACAAGCCGGCGCGCATTTCGCTGACGCCGCGGCCCGGCCGCTACCGGCTCGACGTCAAGTCGAACGATGCGGACGGCCCGGTGACCTCGGTGCAGTTCGACGTCGGCTGGTATTCCGACGGCAGCGCCGATACGCCGGACTTGCTGGAGACCTCGATCGACAAGCCGCAATACGCCTCCGGCGATACCATGACGGTGTCGGTCAATGTCCGTAACCCCGGCAAGCTCACCATTAACGTGCTGGGCGATCGTCTGCTCACGACACAGACCATAGACGTCAAGGAAGGCACCGCGCAGGTCAAGATCCCCGTCGGCAAGGACTGGGGCACCGGCGCCTATGTATTGGCGACCTTGCGCCGTCCGCTCGATGCCGCCGCGCAACGCATGCCGGGCCGGGCGATCGGACTGAAATGGTTCGGCATCGACAAGCAGACGCGCACGCTGGCCGTGAGGCTGACGCCGCCGGCGCTGGTCCGGCCGAACGCGATGCTGAAGATCCCGGTCAAGATCGACGGGCTCAATCCGGGCGAAGACGCCAAGATCGTGATCGCCGCGGTCGATGTCGGCATCCTCAACCTTACCAACTACAAGCCGCCAGCGCCGGATGACTATTACCTCGGCCAGCGCCGCCTCAGCGCGGAGATCCGCGATCTCTATGGGCAACTCATCGACGGCATGTCTGGCACGCGCGGCCAGATCAAGTCCGGCGGCGATGCGGGTGCCGGCGAATTGCAGGGCTCGCCGCCCGCGCAAAAGCCGCTAGCGCTCTATTCGGGCATCGTCACCGTCGCCGCCGACGGCACCGCGGAGGTGAGCTTCGACATTCCGGAGTTTGCCGGCACCGCGCGCGTGATGGCGGTGGCGTGGACCGCCACCAAGCTCGGCCGCGCCAACACTGATGTCGTGATCCGCGATCCCGTGGTGCTGACCACGACCTTGCCGCGGTTCCTGCTCAACGGCGACCGCGGCACGGTCAATCTCGAGATCGACAATGTCGAGGGGCAGGCCGGCGATTACGTCATCAACGTGAAGGCGGGCGGCCCGGTGAAGATGACCGGCAATCCCGCGACCACCGTCAAACTAGCCGCCAAGCAGCGCAACTCGTTCTCGCTCGCAATCGATGCGACCGCGGCGGGACAGGCGACGCTCGACGTCGACATCAAAGGACCGAACGGCCTTACGCTCGCCCGGCACTATGCGCTCGACGTCAAGGCGGCGACGCAGGTGCTGGCGCGCCGCTCGATCCGGACGTTGGCAAAGGGTGAGAGCCTGACGCTGACCTCGGACATGTTCTCTGACCTCGTGCCGGGCACCGGCAGCGTCTCGGTCTCGGCCAGCCTCTCGACCGCGCTCGATGCCGCGACGATCCTGAAAGCGCTCGACCGCTATCCCTATGGCTGCTCAGAGCAGATCACCAGCCGCGCCATGCCGCTGCTCTATGTCAACGAGCTCGCGGCCGGCGCGCATCTGGCGATGGACAGCGAGGTGGACCAGCGCATCCGCGATGCGATCGATCGGCTTCTGGCGCGCCAGGGTTCGAACGGCTCGTTCGGCCTGTGGTCGGCCGGCGGCGACGACGCCTGGCTGGATGCCTACGTCACGGACTTTTTGACCCGTGCCCGTGAAAAGGGCTTTGTGGTGCCGGACGTGCTGTTCAAGAACGCGCTCGACCGCATCCGCAACTCGGTCGTCAACGGCAACGAGCCGGAGAAGGACGGCGGCCGCGATCTCGCCTACGGCCTCTACGTGCTCGCCCGCAATGGCGCAGCGCCAATCGGCGACCTCCGCTATCTCGCCGACACCAAGCTCTCCAATCTCGCAACGCCGATCGCCAAATCGCAGCTCGCGGCGGCGCTCGCGTTGGTCGGCGACCGCAACCGCGCCGAACGCGTCTATGGTGCGGCCCTCGACTCGCTCGCACCCAAACCGGTACTTGAGTTCGGCCGCACCGATTACGGCTCGCAGCTGCGCGACGCCGCAGCACTGGTGTCGCTCGCCAGCGAAGGCAATGCGCCGAGGGCAACGCTGACGCAGGCCGTGTCGCGGGTGGAAACCGCGCGCGGGCTGACGCCCTACACCTCCACGCAGGAGAATGCGTGGCTGGTGCTGGCCGCACGCGCGCTCGCCAAGGAGAACCTGTCCATGGAGGTCGACGGCCAGCCGGTCAAGACCGCGCTCTACCGCAGCTACAAGGCGGTAACGCTGGACGGTAAACCGCTGAAGATCACCAACAGCGGTGATGCACCGGTGCAGGCGGTGGTCTCGGTCTCGGGCTCGCCGGTCACCCCGGAGCCGGCTGCCTCGAATGGCTTCAAGATCGAGCGTAGCTATTTCACGCTCGGCGGCAAGCCGGCCGACATCAGCAAGGTCAAGCAGAACGACCGTTTTGCGGTGGTGCTGAAGATCACCGAGGCAAAGCCGGAGTACGGGCACATCATGGTGTCCGATTATCTGCCGGCCGGCCTCGAGATCGACAATCCAAAGCTGGTCTCGTCCGGGGATAGCGGTACGCTGGACTGGATCGAGGATGGCGAGGAGCCGGAGGATACCGAATTCCGCGACGACCGCTTCACCGCGGCGGTCGACCGTGCCTCGGACTCCAAGTCGGTGTTCACCGTCGCCTATGTCGTGCGTGCAGTCTCGCCCGGCAAATATGTGCTGCCGCAGGCCTATGTCGAGGACATGTACAACCCCTCGCGCTACGGCCGCACCGGGACCGGCACTGTCGAGGTGCGAGCGGCGAAGTGAGCAACGAGGATGAGTGACGCTCCGAAGCGGCCACCAACTCCGCAGTCATTCCCGGGCAAAAGCGCGAAGCGCGTCTTCGCGCAGATGTCCCGGGCATCCACGGACTTTGGTGCCTTGGAGAAGAATGTGGATGGCCGGGACAAGCCCGGCCGTGACGGAGCAAGGGGCAGGGGCCGTCGTGTCCTCTCGGCCGCTGCGCTGACGTTTATCCTCGCCATCATTGCCTTCGTCGGTTGGGTCTACTCCCTCGGCCCGCTGCCACTCGACGAGGCGCGCCAGGTCTCCACGACCATCGTCGACCGCAATGGCAAGCTGCTGCGCGCTTACGCCATGGCGGACGGCCGCTGGCGGCTGCCGGTCGATGCCAAGGCGAACGTCGATCCGACCTATCTGAAGCTGCTGCTCGCCTATGAGGATCAGCACTTCTACACCCATGACGGCATCGATCCGCTGGCGCTCGGCCGCGCCGCATTGCACCTCACAACACGCGGCCATATCGTCTCCGGCGGCTCGACCATCACCATGCAGCTCGCGCGGCTGATGGAGCCGCGGCAGCAGCGCTCGCTCTATGCAAAGCTGCGGCAGATTGTGCGTGCGATCGAGATCGAGCGAAAGCTGAGCAAGGAGCAGATCCTCAACCTCTATCTTGCGCTCGCGCCTTACGGCGGCAATCTCGAAGGCATCCGCGCCGCCTCGATCGCTTATCTCGGCAAGGAGCCGAAGCGGCTGTCGCTGGCCGAGGCCGCGCTGTTGGTCGCGCTGCCGCAATCGCCGGAGACGCGCAGGCTCGATCGTTATCCCGACGCCGCGCGCAAGGCGCGTGACCGCGTGCTCGACCGCATGGTCGAGGAGCATCAGGTCGGTCTTGAAGACGCGAGGCAGGCCAAGGCCGTTCCGGTGCCGAAGTTGCGCAAGCCGATGCCGATCCTGGCGCCGCATGCTTCCGACAGCGCCCTTTCGACCGTCAAGGACACGCCGGTCATCAAGCTGACGCTGGATGCGAATTTGCAGAAGGTGCTGGAGCCGCTGGCGCGCGACCGCGCCATCGCGCTCGGGCAAAACATCTCGGTCGGCATCATTGTGGTGGACAATGAGAGCTGCGACGTGCTGGCCCGCGTCGGCTCGGCCGATTATTTCGACGAGCACCGGGCAGGACAGGTCGACATGACCCGCGCCATCCGCTCGCCGGGTTCGACCCTGAAGCCCTTTATCTACGGGTTGGCCTTCGAGGACGGCTTTGTCCACCCCGAAAGCCTGATCGACGACCGACCGGTCCGCTTCGGCTCCTACGCGCCGGAGAATTTCGACATGACGTTCCAGGGCACGGTGCCGGTGAAGAAGGCGCTGCGGATGTCGCTGAACGTGCCCGCCATCGTGCTGCTCGACCGCGTCGGCTCGAGCCGGCTGGCATCGCGGCTGCGGCAGGCGGGCGGGAATCTGGTCTTGCCGAAGGACGAGGCGCCGGGGCTCGCCATGGGGCTTGGCGGCGTCGGCGTGAGCCTCCAGGACCTGGTTCAGCTCTATACCGGTTTCGCCCGGCTCGGCACCACGAAGCCGCTGCGCGAGGTCATGACGGACATGGACGCGCGCGAGCCGCTGCGGCTGCTCGATCAGGTCGCGGCCTGGCAGGTCGGCAACGTGCTGCTCGGCACACCGCCGCCGGAAAACGCTGCGCATAACCGCATCGCCTTCAAGACCGGTACCTCCTACGGCTACCGTGACGCCTGGTCGGTCGGGTTCGACGGCCGCATGACCATCGGCGTCTGGGTCGGCCGGCCCGACGGTGCGCCGGTTCCGGGCTTGATCGGCCGCGTGGCCGCCGCACCCATTCTGTTCGATGCCTTTGCCCGGTCCGGCAAAACGCTCGTGCCGCTGCCGAAGCCGCCGAAGGGCACTCTGGTCGCCAGCAATGCGAAGCTGCCGTTGCCCCTGAGGCGGTTCCGTCCGGTGGGCGAGCTGGTCAGGACTGGGGCCGAGCAGGCCCCGCACATTCAGTTCCCGCTGAACGGTTCCCGGATCGAAGTCGACCGCGCAAGTGGGCCAGACGCGACCGCCATGCCCGTCAAGGTCGCCGGCGGGGTATTGCCCATGACCATTCTGGTTAACGGCATGTCGCTCGGCGAGATCGACGGACGCCGCCAGCGCTTGATCGATCCGCCCGGACCCGGCTTTGCCCGCCTGACCGTGATCGACGCCACGGGCGCCGCGGACACAGTCGTCATTCGAATTCAATGACCTTCTCTCAAGCGGTTGTGGCGATAGCGGTTTCAGCGTAAGCGGAACCGATGGTCGAGACCTACCCAAGCCCCCGTTTTGGCGCGCCGCGAGAGCCGAAATCGCCCGTGAATCCGGGTAGCCGGCTCGTGCTCATGCTCGACTTCGTCACGGCCAGCCACGCCCGCGCCATCGGCTTTCTGATGCTCTGTGCGCTGCTGCTGTTCCTGCCGGGCTTCTTCACCATCCCGCCGATCGACCGCGACGAGGCGCGCTTTGCGCAGGCTACCAAGCAGATGGTCGAGAGCGGCGACTATGTCGACATCCGCTTCCAGGAGGACGTCCGCTACAAGAAGCCGGTCGGCATCTACTGGCTGCAATCGGCTGCCGTCGAAGCCGCTTCGGCGCTCGGGCTGCCGCGAGCCGAATTGCGAATCTGGGTCTATCGGCTGCCGTCGCTGATTGGTGCGACCGGCGCCGTGCTCATGACCTATTGGGCCGCGCTCGGCTTCGTCACGCGCCGCGCCGCGGTGCTGGCGGCGCTGATGATGTCTGCTTCCGTGCTGCTCGGCGTCGAGGCACGGCTCGCCAAGACCGATGCGATGTTGCTGTTCTGCGTGGTCGCGGCGATGGGCGCGATGGCGCGGGCCTATTTGTCCTGGCAGCGTGCCGAGGACGAGACGCATCCGCCTTGGAGCCGGCCCGCGATCTTCTGGACTGCGCTGGCCGTCGGCATCCTGATCAAGGGACCGCTGATCCTGATGTTCGCAGGCCTGACCATCGTCGCGCTCGCAATCCAGGACCGCGATGCGTCCTGGCTGTGGAAGCTGCGCCCGGTCTGGGGCCTGATGTGGATGCTGGTGCTGGTGCTGCCCTGGTTCGTCGCGATCTTCTGGCGCGCGGGCGATGCCTTCTTCGCCGATTCCGTCGGCGGCGACATGCTGAGCAAGTTAGGGGCCCAGGAATCCCACGGCGCGCCGCCCGGACTTTACCTGGCGTTGTTCTGGATCACGTTCTGGCCCGGCGCGCCGCTTGCGGCGATGGCGGCGCCGGCGGTGTGGCGGGCGCGGCGCGAGCCCGGCGCGCAATTCCTGCTGGCGTGGCTGATCCCGTCCTGGATCGTGTTCGAGGCGGTGCTGACCAAGCTGCCGCATTACGTGCTGCCGCTCTATCCGGCGATCGCGATCCTCACCGCCGGCGCGCTGGAGCGGCGCGTGCTGTCGTGGTCCTGGCTGATGCGCGGCTCGGCCTGGTGGTTCGCGATCCCCGCGGGCGGCTCGATCATCGCGGTGGTGGGCGCCGTCATGCTGACGCGGCAGCCAGCTTTCGTGGCCTGGCCGTTCATCGCGGCTGCGCTGATCTTCGGGCTGTTCGCCTGGTGGCTCCACGACAACAACCGCGCCGAGCGCTCGCTGCTCAACGCGCTGGTCGCTGCCCTGATGCTGGCGGTGGCGATCTACGGAATCGTGCTGCCCTCGTTGATCCCGCTGTTTCCGAGCATCGAGATCGCGCGCGCCCTGCGCAGCGTCACCTGCGTCGGGCCGAAGGCGGCATCGGCCGGTTATCACGAGCCGAGCCTCGTGTTCCTGACCGGCACCTCGACGCTGCTCACCGACGGGTCGGGCGCAGCGGACTTCCTGCGGCAAGGAAGCTGCCGCTTCGCGCTGATCGAGCAGCGCTCGGAGCGCAGCTTTGTGCAGCGCGCCGAGGCGACCGGGCTGCGCTACAAGGTCGGCGCGCGCATCGATGGCTATAATTTCTCGCAAGGGCGCGCGATCTCGATCTCGATCTTCCGCTCGGAAGGTACCGAGTAGGATGTCGGCATCCAGCGACATCGCGCCGCGCGCGAGCTATCCCGCGCAATTGCTCGCGGTATCCTGGAGTGCGCTCGCGCAGCTGGTGCGCACGCCATCGCATTCGCGCCGTGCCGAGGCCGCGCGGAAGCTGGCGCGGCATTCGCTGTGGCTCAGCATGGCGGGCGCGGCGCTGGTCATCGCGCTCATGGTCGCGTTCGACCGCACCGAGATCCAGTTGATGCCGGCGCGTGGCACGCCTGGGCTGTGGCCGATCCGCATCCTCACCGATTTCGGCAAGGACGAGTACGTGCTCTCCGTGCTGGCCATAGCGCTCGTGACCGTGGCCCTCGTTGCGGCCGGCCTGCATGGCACCCGCCGCACGCTGCTGCTCGGCCTCGGCACCCGGCTGCAATTCATGTTTCTGTCCGTTGCCGTCCCCGTGTTCGTCGCCGAGATCCTGAAATTTCTCATCGGCCGCGGGCGTCCTTTCGTCGGCGGCCAGGCCAATCCGTTCAACTTCATACCGTTCGAGGGAACGGGAGCTTATGCCAGTCTGCCGTCCGGACACGCGGTGACAGCCTTCGCACTGGCGTTTGCGGTGTCCGCACTATGGCCGCGCCTGCGCGTGTTCATGTTCACCTACGCAATCGTGATCCTGCTGACGCGGCTGGTGCTGCTTGCGCACCATCCGAGCGACGTGGTGGCCGGCGCCCTGGTCGGCCTGGTCGGTGCCATGGCGGTCCGGTACTGGTTTGCGGCCCGAAGGCTCGGCTTTGCCATCCGCGCCGACGGCACCATCGTGGCGCTTCCGGGGCCGCTCGCGGGCCGCCTCAAAAGGGTTGCCCACGGGGCATCGGCCCCATAAAAGCGGCTGCCTGCCGGGGCCCCGGTTCCCCGGGGCAGACCAATTCCAACCACGAGCTTTCGATTTGTCGTCGTCCCAGCCTTCGGTTTCCATCGTCGTTCCCGTGCGCAACGAAGCCGATAACATCGCGCCTCTGATCGCGGAGATCGGTGCGGCGCTCGACGGCCGCTGGGCCTACGAGATCATCTACGTCAACGACGGCTCGACCGATGCGACCGGCGAACGTCTCGCCGGGATCATGCAGCAGCGGGACAATCTGCGTCAGCTTCGCCACGCCAGATCGACCGGCCAGTCCGCCGCGGTACGCAGTGGCGTGCGCGCAGCGCGCGGCACGATCGTGGCCACGCTCGACGGCGACGGCCAGAACGATCCGGCCTTCCTGCCGGACCTGATCGCTGCGGTCGAGCAGGGAGCGGGGCGCGTCGGTCTCGCTGCCGGACAACGCGTCGGGCGCAAGGATACCGGCTTCAAGAAATTCCAGTCGCGGGTGGCGAATGGCATCCGCAACGCGATCCTGAAGGACGGCACGCGCGACACCGGCTGCGGGCTGAAGGCGTTCCCGCGCGAGGTCTTCGTGACAATGCCCTATTTCGACGGGCTGCATCGCTTCCTTCCGGCACTGGTTCGCCGTGAAGGTTACGAGATCGCTTATGTCGACGTGATCGACCGGCCGCGCCATTCCGGCGTCTCAAATTACGGCTTCTTCGACCGGCTGTGGATCGGGATCATGGATCTCGCCGGCGTGTGGTGGCTGATCCGCCGCAAGAAGCCGACACCGGATGTGACTGAGGTGAAGGCATGATCATCCAATACGGCCAGGCGCTGAGCAATTATTTCTATGACGTCTTCATCGCCAAGTTCGACTTCTGGCTCGCGTTCGGCTTGATTGCGCAGCTGTTCTTCACCGCGCGTTTCCTGGTGCAATGGATCGCGAGTGAGCGCGCCGGAAACAGCGTGGTGCCGATGGCGTTCTGGTTCTGCTCCATGGGCGGCGGCCTGATGACGCTGATCTACGGCATCGTGAAGCGTGAGCCCGTCATCATCCTCGGACAGGTCTTCGCCACCATCATCTATGTTCGCAACATCATGCTGATCTGGAAGAACCACGGCACTGCTTCGAAGACGCTCGATCGCTAATGCGGCCGGGACTAGCGCGGCAGCGCTGACGCCGCGCCTGACGCGGGCAGGGCGGCCGCATCCGCCTCGCTCTTGCGGTAAGGCTCGCCCGCTGTGTCCAGCACGGGATAGGCCACCGAGCAGATATGCGAATGGATGCGGCGCAAATCGCGCAGCACGTCGAGATGCAGCGACGTGGTCTCGATGGTCTCGGGGCGGCCTTCGCGCAGGCGCTCGAGATGGCGTTCGACCGCTGCAAGCTCGGTGTTGCGCAACGCCGTCTTCTCGACCAGCAGCTTGCGGGCCTCGTTGGCGTCGCCCGCCATGAACACGCCGAAGGCAATCCGCAGCGAATCCATTGTGCGCTTGTGGAAGGCGGCGAGTTCCTCGGCGCCCTCCGCCGAGAATTGGAAGCGCCGCTTGATCTTCTTGGTCGCGAGTTCGCTGAGACTCTTGTCGATGATGTCGCCGATATGTTCGAGGTTGATGGCGAAGGAGATGATCTCCATCGCGCGCCGGCCCTCGCTCTCGTCGAGGCTGCCCCGCATCAGCTTCGTCACATAGAGTTTGATGGCTTCGTCGAGGCCATCGACGAAATTGTCCATTTTCGAGACCTGGTCGACCAGCGCCCGGTCGCCCGTCATCATGGCGGCCATCACCTTGCGCAGCATGATTTCGACGAGGTCGCCCATGCGCAGGGTCTCGCGGGCGGCATCGGCGAGTGCCAGTGACGGTGTCTCCAGCGCGGTCTCGTCCAGATAGCGCGGCCGGGCCGGATCGGCCTCCTGGACGCGATCGGGCAGGATCCGGGTCAACAGGCGCGACATGGCGTCGAGCAGGCCGATGAAGATGACAGCGGTGCCGACGTTGAACGCAATGTGGAAGGCCGCCGTCATTCTGGCGAGATCGGGTTGCCAGGCCTGCATGTGCTCGGCGATCGTGCCCAGGAACGGCAGGACCAGGACGATCCCGATCACGCGGTTGATGAGATTGCCCACCGGCAGGCGATAGCTCGCAGGATCGTCACGCTTGGCGCCTTCGAACACGGGATTGATGGCGCTGCCGAGATTGGCCCCGAGCACCAGCGCGAGCGCGGCGTAAGGCGAGATGAACTGCGAATAGGCCAGCGACATGATCAGCAGCACGCTGGCGACGCTCGAATGCACCGCCCAGGTGACGAGCGCGGCAATGACGATGCACAGCACGGGATCGCCGGTGATCGCCGACATCGCGACACGGACGCTCGGCGCATTCTCCGCCGGCGCCAGCGTGTCGAGCAGGATATGCAGCGACAGCAGCATCAGGCCGAGGCCGATCAGGACGCGGCCGATGTCCTTGATGCGCGAGCGCGGGCCCAAGCGGAAGGCGACGAGCCCGAGCACAAACAGGACCGGCGCGACAGCTGCGATGTTGAACGACAACACCTGCACGATCAGCGTCGTGCCGACATTGGCCCCTAACATGATGGCGAGCGCGGCGACGAGGCTGAGCAGGCCCTCGGCGGCGAAGGAACTCGTGAGCAGCGCAGTCGCGGTGCTGCTCTGAAGCAGCGCCGTCAGCCCGAGGCCGGCGGCAAAGGCGCTGAAGCGGTTGCTCAGCGCCTTGCCGAGCAGCCGCCGCAGGTCGGGACCGAAAGCGCGCAGAATCCCGCTGTGGACCATGTGCAGGCCCCATAGCAACAGTGCCACGCCGCCCATCAGATCGAGCAGAACCAACGTTCCCATGCTCCGTGTCCGGATTGGAGTCGAGTGCTGAGGCTAGCGCCAAACCACAACGGATCAAATCATTTGTTGGCGCGTCGGCGTTAACGTCTACGGCAGCCGCGCGTTCCCAAAGGCGCGGTGCCGCGTCCTCAGGCGTGATGCCCAGTGAGCAGGCTCACATTGCAGCCTTGAGGGCAGCGAAGCCGCGGTCGAGATCGGCCTTGAGGTCGTCGACGCTTTCGAGCCCGATATGCAGACGCAGCGTCGGGCCGCCCGGCGCCCACTTGGTCGCGGTGCGATAGCTGTCGCAATCGAAGGGAATCACGAGGCTCTCGAAGCCGCCCCAGGAGAAGCCCATGCCGAACAGCTTGAGCGTGTCGAGCATGACATCGACGGCTTTCTGCGGCGCAGGCTTCAGCACGATGCTGAACAGGCCCGATGCGCCGGTGAAGTCGCGCTTCCAGATCGTATGGCCCGGATCGGCTTCGAGCGCCGGATGCAGCACGCGCGCGACCTCGGGCCGGGTCGCGAGCCAGCGCGCCATATCGAGGCCGGAACGATGATGTTGCGCGAGCCGAACCGACAATGTGCGCAGGCCGCGCAGCGCGAGGAAGACGTCGTCTGGGCCGGCGCAGACGCCGAGCAGGCGGACGCCTTCGGCAATCTGCGGCCAGGCCTTGGCATTGGCGGAGATGGTGCCGAACATAATGTCGGAATGACCGCCGATATATTTGGTGGCAGCCTGCATGCTGATGTCGACGCCCTGTTCGAGCGAGCGGTGATAGAGCGGGGTTGCCCAGGTGTTGTCGTCGATGACGAGCGCGCCGTGCGCATGCGCGACATCGGCAATGGCGCGGATGTCGGGCATCTCGAACGATTGCGAGCCTGGTGCCTCGACCAGCACCGCGCCTGTGTTGGGCTTGAACAGCTTTTCGATGCCCGCGCCGATCAGCGGGTCGAAATAGCTGGTCTCGATGCCGTAACGGGCGAGCAGGCCGTTGCAGAAATTGCGCGTAGGGCGGTAGACGTTGTCGCAGACCAGCAGATGGTCGCCGGCTTTCAGCACGGAAAGCAGAGTGGTGGAGATCGCCGCCAGCCCGGACGGCGCAATGCCGACACCGGCGCATTGGGGCCCCTCCAGCGCCATCAGCGTCTCCTGGAACGCCCTGGTGGTTGGGGTGCCATGGCGGCCATACTGGAACTCGCCGCGATGGGCGTGCAGGTCCTCGGCGGTCGGATAGAGCACGGTCGAGCCGTGAAAGACCGGCGGATTGACGAACCCCTTCTGCGCTTTGGTGTCGCGGCCGGAGGTGACCAGCCGGGTCTCGGCGTGCTGCTGGAGGGGGTCTGAGGAATCCATGCGTCTGCTTTCAAAACCGCGTTTCCGCCGGGCACGTCGCGCCCACGGGCCAGCCGGAGGCCGCTGTCGTTAATAACAGAACACAGAAGAGTCCCGTCAACCCCTTGACCCGGCTCGCCAGTCGCTCTCAGATGCGCAGGTGCTATTCAGTCGCCGCATGTTGAGGGGCCTGCCGCGACCTTCGATCCATCGTCTGACCGGACCATGCGCCCATAATCATCGTGGCGGGCGCGTGCGGCAGGGATGAAGGTATGGCCTCCCGGGATGGGCGAATGTTCGGCGAGTTTTTCAGCATGACTCTTGCAAGGCCAGTCTTGATACGGCTGGCCCGGGCGGAGACGATCCTGAGACAACGTTCCAGATATTGAGACGACTTTGAAAGGCCCAAAGCCCATGAAACGCGTAACCCTGGCTCTCACCCTCGCTTTCGCCGCCGGCCTCACCGCCCAGGCCGCAGATGCGCAAACGCTCAAGACCGTCAAGGACCGGGGCATGCTGTCCTGTGGCGTCAGCCAGGGCCTGCCGGGCTTCTCCTCGCCCGACGACAAGGGCAACTGGACCGGGCTTGACGTCGACGTCTGCCGCGCGATCGCCGCGGCAATCTTCAACGATCCAACCAAGATCAAGTTCGTGCCGCTGTCCGCCAAAGACCGCTTCACGGCGCTGCAATCCGGCGAAATCGACGTGCTCTCGCGCAACACCACCTGGACCATCTCGCGCGACACCTCACTCGGCGCCAACTTTACCGGCGTGACCTATTATGACGGGCAGGGCTTCATGGTGAAGAAGTCGCTCAAGGTGAATTCGGCGCTCGAGCTCAACAGCGCCTCGGTCTGCGTCCAGACCGGCACCACCACCGAACAAAATCTCGCGGACTACTTCAAGGCCAACAACATGAAGTACGAGGTGATCGCGTTCGGCACCAATGACGAAACCGTCAAGGCCTATGAAGCCGGGCGTTGCGATGTCTTCACCACCGACCAGTCGGGCCTGTACGCCAATCGTCTGAAGCTTGCCAATCCCGGCGATCACATGGTGCTCCCCGAAATCATTTCGAAGGAGCCGCTCGGACCGATGGTGCGCCACGGCGATGACCAGTGGTTCGACCTCGTCAAATGGACGCTGTTTGCCATGATCACCGCCGAAGAGCTCGGCGTGACCTCGAAGAATGTCGACGAGAAAGCCAAACTGGAGAATCCGGAGTTGAAACGTGTCATCGGCAGCGACGGTAATTTCGGTGAACAGCTCGGCGTGACCAAGGACTGGGTGGTACGGATCGTGAAGGCCGTCGGCAATTACGGCGAGGTGTTCGATCGCAACGTCGGCGCGGGCTCGCCGCTCGCCATCAATCGCGGTCTGAACAATCTCTGGAACAAGGGCGGTCTCCAGTACGCGCCGCCGATCCGCTGATCCGCGCGCTCCGCCCGCGGCGATGAGCACCGAGGCCCGCAAACCGCCAGCCCAGATCGCGCTGAAGATCAGGCGCGTGCTGGGCGGCAAGACCGGTTGGAACGGCATCGCAGTTCAGTTTGCGTTCGCGGCGATCCTGGGCTGGATTGCTTATGAAATCGTCTCCAACGCCCGGGCCAACCTCGAGAACCAGCACATTGCCGCCGGCTTCGGCTTCCTCAGGAACAATGCAGGCTTCGACGTCAATCAGACCCTGATCTCGTACACGGGGTCCGACACGTTCTTGCGCGTGTTCATAGTCGGGCTCCTGAACACGCTTATCGTCTCGGTGGTGGGCATCGTCTTCGCCACGCTGATCGGCTTCATCGTCGCGCTATGCAGGTTGTCGCCCAATTGGCTCCTGTCGCGCATCGGCGAGCTCTATGTCGAGATCATCCGCAACCTGCCGCTTCTGTTTCAGATCCTATTCTGGTACCTGGCGGTGCTTGCGGCATTGCCCAACCCGCGGCAGAGCATATCTCTTTTGGGCATCTCCTTCGTCAGCAACCGCGGACTGGTCGTTCCGCGTCCGATCGGCGAATCCGGGTTCGAGGCATTCCTGGCGGTACTCGTCTTCGGCATCGTTGCCTCGCTGGCGCTGCGCTTTTATGCGCGGCGTGCGCTGTTTCAGCGCGGCCAAATGATCCGCATCTGGCCCTATGTATTGGGGCTCCTGTTCGGGCTTCCGCTGCTCACGATGCTGGTGTTCGGTCCGCCCTTCAGCTTCGAGCTGCCGCAGCTCAAGGGTTTCAATTTCGCCGGCGGATCGCGGATCATCCCGGAGTTCGTAGCGCTGGCGCTGGCCTTGTCGACATACACGGCCGCCTTCATCGCTGAGATCGTGCGCGCCGGCATTCTCTCCGTGCACAGCGGACAGATGGAGGCGGGAGCGTCACTGGGGCTGAGCCGCGGCACCACGCTCCGGCTCATCGTCGTGCCGCAGGCCATGCGCGTCATCGTGCCGCCGCTGACCAACCAGTATCTTAACCTCACCAAGAATTCTTCGCTGGCGGTCGCGATTGGCTATCCCGACCTGGTGTCGGTATTCGCCGGCACGTCGCTGAGCCAGACCGGTCAGGCGATCGAGATCATCGCCATGACGATGGGCGTCTACCTCCTGATCTCGCTCATCACCAGCGCCGTCATGAGCATCTACGGTTGGCGCATCAGCCGGAGCCTCGGCGCATGAGCGATATCACCTCGTCCGCCTTCATCCGTGAAGATCTGGTCGCCGAACGTCCGGCGCCGGTGAAGACCACGGGCTTCATCGGCCTGGTGCGCACCCGCCTGTTCAATTCGCCGACCAATATCCTGCTCACGATCGTCGGCGCCTTGCTGCTCTGGTTCACCATCGTTCCCTCCGTCAAGTTCCTGGTGGTCGATGCGGTCTGGTCGGGCAACGATCGGACCTCTTGTCTTGCAGAGACTGCAGGATTTGCCGTTGGTGCCTGCTGGCCCTACATCCAGGCCAAGCTTCCGCAGTTGATCTACGGTTTCTATCCCGAGGCCGAACGCTGGCGGGTCAACCTTACTCTCGTCCTGGCAGTGGTTCTGCTGTTGCCGCTGCTGATTCCGCGCCTGCCGGCGAAGGGGTTCAACGCCGGCCTGTTTTTCTTCGCCTTTCCGGTGGTCGCGTTCTTCCTGCTGCACGGTGGCGGTCTCGGCGGCTTCGGCCTGAGCTGGACGGCCGGCCTGCTGCAATTGTTCGACGACAGCATCATCGGCGCCGGACAGGCCGTGCTCAGCCTCAGCAAGAGCTCGCCAATCGGACCGCTATTGTGGGTCGTCGGCAACCTCATCCTGCTGGTGGGCACCGCGATCTACTGGCTGATCTATCCGCTGACCTGGCTGCGCGACCAGCTCCAGGGGACGGGGCAGTCGGTGTGGACCGATTTCGCCATCACGGCTGTCGTCGTCATCCTGATCGCCTTCTTCCTCGGCGGCGGCATACGCGCCGGCTGGCGCGCCCTCGCATCGAGCATCGCCGCCTTCGTCGCCGTTGCGATCATCATCAAGCTGATGGGGCTCGATCGCGGCGGACTGCCCATCGTGCAGACGAATCTGTGGGGCGGGCTGCTGGTGACGCTGGTGGTCTCCGTGACCGGCATCGTCACCTCGCTGCCGATCGGCATTGCGCTGGCGCTCGGCCGCCGCTCCACCATTCCCCTGATCCGGATATTCTCGATCGCCTTCATCGAGTTCTGGCGCGGCGTGCCGCTGATCACCGTGCTGTTCTTTGCCACCTACATGCTGCCCTTGTTCTTGCCCGGCAATTTCACGGTCGACGGTCTGGTGCGCGCGTTGATTGGAATTTCGCTGTTTACGGGCGCCTATCAGGCTGAGAACGTCCGCGGCGGGTTAGCTGCGATCCCGCGCGGGCAGGGCGAGGCGGCAGCCGCCCTGGGGCTGTCCTGGTGGAAGATGACCTCGCTGATCGTGTTGCCACAGGCGCTGCGCCACGTCATCCCCAACCTCGTCAACAGCTTCATCTCGTTGTTCAAGGATACCTCGCTGGTCTCGATCGTGGCGCTGTTCGACCTCCTCGGCTCGCTCAGGGCGTCATTCTCGGACCCGAAATGGTCGACGCCATCGACCGCGTTCACCGGCTTTGCCTTCGCCGGCATCATCTACTTCATCTTCTGCTTTGGAATGTCGCGCTATTCGCTGTTCGTCGAGCACCGCCTCAACGCCCACCGCCGCAACTGATCGAGCTCACCATGTCCGATAGCCCCATCGTCAAGATTTCCGGCCTCAACAAATGGTACGGCGAATTCCACGTGCTGCGCGACATCGATCTTTCGGTCGAGAAGGGCGAACGCATCGTGATCTGCGGCCCCTCCGGTTCGGGCAAGTCGACGCTGATCCGCTGCATCAATGCGCTCGAGGAGTTCCAGGAGGGCGAGATCGTCGTCGACGGCATCGAGCTCGGACCGAATCTCAAGCACGTCGATGCGGTGCGCCGCGAGGTCGGCATGGTGTTCCAGAGCTTCAACCTGTTTCCGCACCTGACCGTGCTGGAGAACTGCACGCTGGCGCCGATCTGGGTGCGCAACATCCCGAAGAAGGACGCCGAAATCAACGCGATGAAATTCCTGGAGCGGGTCAAGATCCCGCATCAGGCCAACAAATTTCCGGGGCAGATGTCCGGCGGCCAGCAGCAGCGCGTCGCGATCGCCCGTGCGCTGACCATGAACCCGAAGGTGATGCTGTTCGACGAGCCGACCTCGGCGCTCGATCCCGAAATGGTCAAGGAAGTGCTCGACACCATGGTCGACCTCGCCCGGGAAGGCATGACTATGCTGGTGGTCACCCACGAGATGGGCTTTGCCAGGGAAGTCGCCAACCGCGTCGTGTTCATGGATGCCGGCCAGATCATCGAGGCCAATACGCCGAACGAATTCTTCGCCAACCCGCAGCATGCGCGCTCGAAGCTGTTCTTGAGCCAGATCCTGCGGTGACGTGATTCCTCATGGTGAGGCGCGTGCCAGGCACGCGTCTCGAACCATGACGGCCCGGCCGCTTGCCGCGGCGATCCATCGAGACGCGGCGCCGAGCGCCGCGCCTCTGGATAGGCAATAGGACTCGGCTTTTCGTTGCTCAACTTGATCGGGAATTCGTAAGTTCTGCGAAACGCCGCGTTCGACCTGGAGCTAGGCGCACCAGGCGCTAGACGAACGGTGGCTTGATGTTGCTGCGCTTCTCCAGCCACTCCGGCACGGGGAGATTCTTGGCGCGCATGAAGTCCGCATTGAACAGCTTCGACTGGTAGCGGCTGCCGGAATCGCACAGCACGGTCACGATCGTCTTGCCCGGCCCGAGCTGTTTTCCGAGGCGCACGGCACCGGCGATGTTGATGCCGGTCGAGCCGCCGAGGCAGAGGCCTTCGTGCTGGAGCAGCTCGTAGATCACGCTGACGGCCTCAGTGTCGGAAATGAGATAGGCATCATCGACATTCGCGGTCTCGATGACTGGTGTCTTGCGTCCGAGCCCGATGCCTTCGGTGATCGAGTCGCCCGGCGTCGATTTCACCTCACCATTCTTGAAAAGCTCGTACATCCCGAAGCCGTGCGGATCGGCACAGGCGGTGACAATGTCCTTGTTCTTTTCCTTGAGGTACCGGCTGACGCCAGCGAGCGTGCCGCCAGTGCCTACCGAGCAGACGAAGCCGTCGACCTTGCCGCCGGTTTGCTCCCAGATCTCGGGGCCGGTGGATTCGTAGTGCGCCTTCGCGTTGTCGAGATTATTCCACTGGTCGGCGAACAACACGCCGTTCGGCTCGGTCTTGCGCAACTCATCGGCGAGGCGGCGGCCGACATGCTGGTAGTTGTTGGGATTGGCATAGGGCAGGGCCGGCACCTCGATCAGCTCGGCGCCGCACAGCTTGAGAAATTCCTTCTTCTCCTGGCTCTGCGTCTCCGGGATCACGATCAGCGTGCGGTAGCCGCGCGCGCTTGCGACGACCGCAAGGCCGATGCCGGTATTGCCGGCGGTCGATTCCACCACGAGCCCGCCGGGCTTCAGCTCACCGCGCTTCTCGGCCTCCAGGATCATCCATTTGCCGGCGCGGTCCTTCACGGACTGGCCGGGATTCATGAACTCGGCCTTGCCGAGAATGGTGCAGCCGGTCAATTCCGAGGCGCGCTTCAGCTTGATGAGCGGGGTGTTGCCGATGGCTTCGACAACGTCATTTTTGATGGTCATGTCAGGCAATTACCGGCTGGTTTATGACGTGGGCGCTGACCCTAAAGTAGGGCCACCGGCCATACAAGCCGGCCCTGCAAACTCTTATTGCTGCTTTGCGAAGATGACGTGCCGGACATCGATATTCCCGGACAGGAATCCTGCCTCGCAATAGGACAGATAATACTCCCACAGCCGCCGGAAGCGGTCATCAAAGCCTAGCGGGATGAGGCCAGGCCAGGCGGCACGGAAGTTATTTCGCCAACTGGCAAGCGTCTTGGCATAATCCTGTCCGAAGATGCGCTCGCCGATAACGGGAATGCCGAACCGGTGCCCGAGCGACTTGAGCACGGCGGGCGAGGGCAGCATGCCGCCGGGAAAGACGTAGTGCTGGATGAAGTCGACCTCCCGCCGGTAGCTCTGGAACAGTCTGTCCTGGATGGTGATGGCCTGGATGCCGGCAAGCCCGCCGGGCAGCAGCCGGTCACGCAACTGTGCGAAATATTTCGGCCAGAACTGCTCGCCGACCGCCTCGATCATCTCGATCGAGGCGATCCGGTCGTAGCGGTCGCGCTCGTCGCGATAGTCCTGGAGGCGGATCTCGACCTGCTCTGCAAGGCCCGCCTCGTGGATGCGCTTTTGCGCAAAATCGCGCTGCTCGGTCGATATTGTCAGGCCGACCACGCTTGTGCCGTACGTCTTCGCGGCAAATTCGGCAAAGCCGCCCCAGCCGCAGCCGATCTCCAGCAGCTTCTGGCCGGATTTCAAGTCGAGCGCCTCGGCCAGCCTGCGGTATTTGTTGGCCTGCGCCGCCGTGAGGTCCGATGAGCTCTCCTCGAACAGGGCCGAGGAGTAAGTCATGGTGGGGTCGAGCCAAGCCGAATAGAACGCATTGCCGATGTCGTAATGGGCGTGGATGTTGCGCCGCGCCTGGCGGCGGGTGTTGCGCCTGAACCAGTGCCGCACCAGCTGGACAAACCGCATCAGTGGCTTGTCGCGCAGCATGGCTTCGATCAGGTCATGGTTGACGCAGAACAGATAGAGGAACTGGGTGAGGTCCGGCGTATCCCAGTCGCCGGCGAGATAGGCTTCAGCAATCCCGATATCGCCGCCGTTGATCAGGCGCGAGGCAAAGCCATAATTGTGCAGCCGCATCGCCGCATTCGGGCCCGGCTCCCGGCCGCCAAGGCGGATCACGCGTCCGTCGGGCAGGGTGATGTCCAGCGTCCCGCGCCGCAGCCTCGAGCCGAAGTAGAGCGCCATGCGAACGATGCGCGGCAGGTCGGCGAGTACTGTTTCCACATTTTCGGGCGTCACCGAGACGACATTCGGCATTGGCGGATCCATCACCTGAACGGGTACGGTCCGACCGCGAGCCAGGCGCGCCTAACTCTTCATTTCGCCAGACCTGAGCGCGCCCCGCATGCGGTCAGCACCGGGAATATAGCCGCGCATTTTGTCAGCTGCCATGATTTTGCCGTCTGCCATCCACCTCCGACAGCGACCGGCGCGTGCCCCGAAGCTCAAGGTTGACGGTCTGGCGATCCCGTTTCGATGATCACGATGCAAGCAAGGGTGCGCTTCGGCCGGGATTCCCAGGCGCACGGGGCCGGCTTCGTTGGCCGGGCGCTGATGTGGCGCCAATATCACATGAAATCTTGGTAAGCTTGAAGGCGCTTCGAAATGCGGCGCGAGTGCAAAAAGTCCTTGCGAGACAGGATTATTTGGCATTCTCCCGCACCGGATATCGACGCGTTCACGTGACCGTTTCGCAGGTGCGGGACTGTCCCGCAGTTCCGCACCCGGCTAGAATGGATTTCAGGTTCCGCAGAAAGCATCACCTGTGAGCGAGTTGCCCAAAGGCCCCCACCTGTTTCGCCGCGAATCGGTTAACCCGTTTGCGCGGTGGCGGCTGGACCTGGCCGGCAGGGGGTGGATGTGACACGGCAAGTTCCGGCGGTCGCAATGCGGCGATCTCTTGGGTCTGCTTCCCGGACGCTGCGCGCGGCGCGCGGGTTGATCGCGGTTTGCCTCGCCGCAAGTTCGGGAGCCTGCGTCCTGACCCAGGATCTCCCCGATCCCGCACTCGATGTTCCCGCGCAGTACAAATATGCGGGCAAGCCAGACGCCCGGCCGACGCTGGATTGGTGGCGCGGCTTCCGCTCCGCGGAGCTGACGCAACTGATGGCGGAGGCGCAGACCGTCAACCTCGACATCGCGGCTGCGGTCTCGCGCATCGTCGAGGCCGACGCCCAGGCGCGGCAGGCGGGCGCGGCACTGCTGCCGAGCCTGTCGGGCAGCGGGTCGGAAACCTATTCGCGCACCTCAGGTGCAAGCGCGTCCGGTCTTTCCATTGGTGGCCGGGAGGTCGTCAACTATTCGGCCTCACTGAGCGCGAGTTACCAGCTCGATTTCTGGGGCCAAAACCGCGACGCGCTGCAAACGGCGGAAGAGACCGCCAATGCCAACCGCTTCGATCGTGATGTGGTTGCGCTGACGACGCTCGCGAGCGTCGCCAACGCCTATTTCCAGGTGCTGGCCTCGCAGGATCGCCTGAAGACAGCACAGGGCAACATCGCGAGCGCGCAGCGCATCCTCGATGCCATCCGCGATCGCCGCAAGGCCGGCACCGGTACTGACCTCGATGTCGCCCAGCAGGAGAGCGTGCTGGCCAACCAGAAGGCGCTGGTGCCGCCGCTGCGCCAGACGCTCGACCAGAACGCCAACGCGCTCGCCGTGCTGGTGTCGCGCCCACCCGAGAGCGTGCGCGTGCTCGGCGGCTCGCTGGAGCGGATCGCGATCCCGCGCGTGACGCCGGGCCTGCCGTCGGAGCTTTTGACACAGCGGCCAGACATCCGCAGGCAGGAGGCGCAGCTCGCTTCCGCCACGGCGAACATCGGCAATGCCCGCGCGCAGTTCTTTCCGAGCATCCAGTTGACCGGCAACGGCGGCTATCAGAGCTCGGCGCTGGTGTCGCTGTTCCAGCCGCACGCGGCGTTCTTCCAGCTCGTCGGCAGCGCAACCCAGCCGATCTTCGACGGCGGCAGGATCCTCGGCAATTTCGAATTCGCCAAGGCGCGGCAGGACGAGTTGCTCCAGACCTACCGCAAGACCATCATCCAGTCCTTTGCCGATGTCGACAATGCGCTGTTCTCGATCAAGCAGACCACGATCAAGCTGCAATTGCAGCGCGACGTTCTTGCCGCCTCGCGCCGCGCCTTCGATCTCTCCGAGCAGCAGTTGCACGCCGGTACGGCCGATATCGTCACCGTGCTCAACACGCAACTGACCCTGTTCCAGGCCGAAGACGCGCTATCCCAAGCACAACTCGCACGGCTTCTGGCCATCGTCAGCCTGTATCAGGCGCTCGGCGGCGGTTGGGAGCCGCGAATGGAGAAACCGGTCAATGCTCTTTAAGCCGGACGCCAAGGACGATGCGAAGCCGGCAGGCGCGAAAAGATCGCGCCGCCGCGGCTTCGTCATGACGCTGATCACACTCGCGATCCTCGGCGGTCTCGGCTATCTCGGCTGGACCGCCATGCATCAACAGCCGGCAAACAACCGCAACCAACGCCCGGACCTGCCGGTGCCGGTGCTGGCGGCGACCCCACGCGTCCAGGACGTGCCGGTCTATCTTGACGGCGTCGGCGCGATCCGCGCGCTCAACACCGTGACCGTGCGCTCGCAGGTCGACGGCAAGCTGATCGCGGTCAATTTCACCGAAGGCCAGGACGTCAAGAAGGGCGACGTGGTCGGCGAGATCGATCCTGCGATCTACCAGGCGGCGTATGATCAGGCCGTCGCCAAGAAGGCGCAGGATCAGGCGCAGCTCGCCAACCAGCGCATCGACCTGACCCGCTATGAGCAGCTCGCCGCGTCGAACGCCGGCTCCAAGCAGCAGGCCGATACGCAGCGCGCGCTGGTCGCGCAGACCGAGGCGCTCGTTAAGGCAGATCAGGCCGCGATCGACAATGCGGCGGCGACGCTTAGCTACACCAAGATCGTTGCGCCGATCTCGGGGCGCGCCGGCCTGCGCCAGGTCGACCAGGGCAACATCATCCACGCCTCAGACACCACCGGCCTCGTGGTGATCACGCAGTTGCAGCCGATCGCTGTGTGGTTCAGCCTGCCGCAACAGCAGATCATGCGAGTCAATGCGGCCGCCGCCAAGGGCGCGCTCGCCGTCGACGTGTTCGGCAATGACGGCGTCACCGTGATCGACACCGGCAAGCTCACCGGCATCGACAACCAGGTCGACCAGACCACCGGCACGCTCAGGCTCAAGGCGGAATTCCCCAACGTCAATTACCAGCTCTGGCCCGGCCAGTTCGTCAATGTCCGCCTCAAGGTCGAGACGCTGACGCAGGCGCTGGTGGTGCCGACCTCGGCGGTGCAACGCGGCCCGATCGGGACATTCAGCTACGTCATCGGCGAGGGCGACATCGTCTCGGCCAAACCCGTGACGGTGACGCAGCAGAACGAGCATGACGCCGTCATCGCCAGCGGCCTGTCGGCGAACGACAAGGTGGTGACGACGGGCTTTGCCAATCTGTCCGACGGTTCCAAGGTGATCGTGGGTCGCAGCGATCAAACGCCATCGGCCGATCTGGCGCCACGCAAGCGCTCGCGTGGGCCCGACGCTCAGAAGAAGGATGGCCCCAAGGAGGGTGTCAAAGAAGGCCAGGACGAGGGGCAAAAGGACGGACAAGGCAAGGGCGGCGAACTCCGCGCCAAGCGAAACAGCAGCGAAGGCGACCAGAAGGGACAGACCGGGCCGGCGCCGGGACCTCCGCCAAGTCCGGGGGCAGCGAGCAGCGGAGCAAAGCAGCCATGATTCCGACAACAGCCGCCTGAGCGCAAGGCGCAGCTCATGGGCGTCTCCGAACCCTTCATCCGCCGGCCAATCGCGACTTCGTTGCTCGGCATCGCTTTGCTGATCGGCGGACTGCTGGGCTATTTCGCATTGCCGGTGTCGGCGCTGCCGCAGGTCGACTTCCCGACCGTGCAGGTGACGACGCAATTGCCCGGTGCAAGCCCCGACGTGATTGCCTCGTTGATCACCGCGCCGCTGGAGCGGCAGCTCGGGCAGATTCCGTCGCTGACGGCAATGAACTCGACCAGCTCGTTCGGCGTCAGCCAGATCTCGCTTCAGTTCGACCTCAACCGCGACATCGACGGCGCGACCCAGGACGTGCAGGCCGCCATCAATGCCGCGGCCGGCGTCCTGCCAAAGACGCTGCCCTATCCGCCGACCTATGCCAAAGTGAACCCGGCGGATGCGCCGGTGATGACGCTGGCGCTGCGCTCGGAGACTATCTCGCTGCGGGCGATGAGCGACATCGCAGATACCATTTTGGCGCAACGGCTGAGCCAGATCTCCGGGGTGGGGCGCGTCTCCGTGCTCGGCGGGCTGAAACCCGCCGTGCGCATCCAGGCGGATCTGGCGCGGCTCGCGGCCTACGGCATCGCCATGGAGGATCTGCGCACCGCGATCGCCAACGCCAACGTCTCCGGGCCGAAGGGCTCGCTCGACGGCGCGCAGCAATCCTACATTATCGCGGCCAACGACCAGATCGCCGCGGCCGAGGCCTACAAGCCGATCATCATCGCCTATCGCAACGGCTCGCCGGTCACGATCGCCGATGTCGCGCAGATCGTCGACGGCCTGGAAAACGACCGCACCGGCGGTTGGTATCAGGGCACGCCGGCCGTCATCATCGATATCCAGCGCCAGCCCGGCGCCAATGTGATCGACGTCGTCAGCCAGATCCGCGCCGAAATCCCGAAAGTTCAGCGCACGATTCCGGCCGGCGTGAACCTCACCATCGTCTCTGATCGAACCGTCACCATTCGCGCCTCCGTCCACGACGTCCAGTTCACGCTGATCCTGAGCGTCGTGCTGGTGACGCTGGTGGTGCTGCTGTTCCTGCGCTCGCTGCGCGCGACGCTGATCGCGGGCGTGGCGCTGCCGCTGTCGCTGATCACCAGCTTCGGAATCATGTATTTCGCCGGCTTCAGCCTCGACAATCTGTCGCTGATGGCGCTCACGATCGGCACCGGCTTCGTCGTCGACGACGCTATCGTCATGATCGAGAACATCGTCCGCCACATGGAGAACGGCGAGAGCGCGATGGAGGCCTCGCTGAAGGGGGCCAGCGAAATCGGCTTCACCGTGATCTCGCTGACGGTGTCGCTGATCGCCGTGTTCATCCCGCTGCTGTTCATGTCCGGCCTGGTCGGACGGATGTTTCGCGAATTCGCGCTGACGCTGACGATCGCGGTCGTGACCTCGGCGGTGGTCTCGCTGACATTGACGCCGATGATGTGCTCGCGCCTGCTCAGGCATGCCCATGAGGAGCTGGCGGTGCCGGGGCTCGCGGCCGTCAGCCGTTTCATCGACCGCACCGTCGAGTTCTATCACCGGACACTGCTCTGGGTGCTGGAGCGTCAGCGCGCCACGCTGGTCGTGACCTTCGCCACGCTGGCTGCGACCCTCGTGCTCTACGTCGTCGCGCCGAAAGGCTTCCTACCGCTCCAGGACACTGCCTCGATCACAGCGGTGACGGAGGCGGGGGCGGACGTGTCATTCGTGGAAATGCAAAAGCGGCAGGCCGAGGCCGCCGACGCCATCACGGCCGATTCCGACGTCACCGGCGTGGTCTCGGTGATCGGCGCGGGCTCGGTCAACCCGACCACCAATGTCGGTCGCCTCGTCATGACGCTCAAACCGCGCGGCGAGCGGCGCGACGATGTCAGCGTGGTGATCGCCCGGCTGAAGCAGAGGGTGGCCGGCATCCCCGGCATGACCGTGTATTTCCAGCCGGTGCAGGACGTGCAGATCTCCACCCAGTCCAGCCGTTCGCAATACCAGTACACGCTGACCGGCACCGACGCGACGCTGGTATCGGAATGGGCGCGCAAGCTGGTTGATGAGATGCGGCGCGATCCGCTATTCCGCGACGTCTCCTCGGAGGCGCAGGAGGGTGGCCTGCGGGCGCAGCTCGACGTCGACCGCACCCGCGCCGGCCAGCTCGGCGTCAGCCTCCAGGGCATCACCGATACGCTCAACGACGCGTTTGCGCAGCGCCAGATCTCGACCATCTACGGCCAGGCCAACCAGTACCGCGTGGTGCTGGAGGCGTTGCCGATGTATCAGCGCGATCCCTCGATCCTTTCCAAGCTCTATTTGCCGGGCGGCGCGAGCACCACCGTCGGCGCGCCGAACGCGCAGGTGCCGCTGTCGGCGGTCGCGACGCTGAAGCGCACGACGGCCCCGCTCGCGATCTCGCATCAGGCACAATTCCCCGCGATCTCGCTCAGCTTCAATCTCGCGCCCGGCGCGGCGCTCGGTGACGCGGTCGAGGCGGTGAAGGCGATCGAGACCCGCATCGCCATGCCCAACAGCATCGTCGGCGTCTACGCCGGCGACGCCGCTGAATTCGCCAAGGCGCTCGCGGGCCAGCCCTGGCTGCTGCTCGCCGCGGTGATCACGATCTATATCGTGCTCGGCGTGCTCTATGAGAGCTACATCCACCCGATCACGATCCTGTCGACGCTGCCCTCGGCCGGCGTCGGCGCGATCCTGGCGCTGATGCTGTGCGGACAGGACCTCTCGGTGATCGGATTGATCGGCATCATCCTTTTGATGGGCATCGTCAAGAAGAACGCGATCATGATGATCGACTTCGCGCTCGAGGCCGAGCGCGGGCAAGGCATGCCGGCGACCGAAGCGATCGTGCAGGCCTGCCTGTTGCGCTTCCGCCCGATCATGATGACGACGCTGGCCGCGCTGTTCGGTGCGCTGCCGCTCGCGATCGAAAGCGGCACCGGCGCCGAGCTGCGCTTTCCGCTCGGCATCTCCATCATCGGCGGCCTGCTGCTGAGCCAGCTGCTGACGCTCTACACCACGCCGGTGATCTACCTGGCGCTCGACCGCATCAACCGCCGCCTCGAGCGCGCGCTTCCGCCGGTCGAGCCGGGTGGACCGCCGGTGGCGGGGGCTACCGAGGGGATGCAGTGATGCCATCGATCTCGGAGCCCTTCATCCGCCGGCCGGTCGCGACCACGCTGCTGTCGATCGGGCTGTTCCTGCTGGGTGTCGTGGCCTACGAGTTCTTGCCCGTCGCCTCGGTGCCGAACGTCGACTTCCCCGCCATCTTCGTCTCGGCGAGCCGGCCCGGCGCCGACCCTTCAGTGATGGCGGCGACGGTGGCTTCGCCGCTGGAGCGGCGGCTCGGGGAAATCGCTGGCCTCAACCAGATCACCTCGACCAGTTCGCTGGGCACGACCAGCATTCAGCTCCAGTTCGACATCGGCCGCAACATCGATAAGGCCGCCCGCGACGTCCAGGCGGCCATCAACGCGTCGTTGGTCGACCTGCCGAGCGATCTGCCGACGCTGCCGCGCTTCCGCAAGGCCAATACCGCCGGCGCTCCCGTCTTCGTGCTGGCGCTGACTTCCAAGACCCTTGCCGCGAGCGCAATTTACGACGTCGCCGATACAGTCCTGGCGCAACGCATCTCGCAGGTCCCGGGCGTGGGCAATGTGACGATCAGTGGCGCGGACCAGCCGGCGGTGCGCGTCCAGCTCAATCCGGTTGCGCTGTCGAATGCTGGCATCGCGACCGACGACGTCCGTACTGCGATCGTCAACGCGAACCCGCTCGGTCCCGCCGGCATCTTCAACGGCGAGCGCCAGAGCGAGACCCTTTCGCTCAACCGGCAGATGCGTACGGCCAAAGAGTTCCGCGACATCGTTATCAAGAGCACGAAGGGCAATTTCGTGCGGCTGTCCGACATCGCGGACATCGATGATTCCGTCCGCAACTCCCGCTCGATTGCCTGGTTCAACAAGCAGCCGGCGGTGCTGATTCAGATCACCAAGCAGGGCGATGCCAACGTCATCGATACCGTCGACCGGGTCAAGGCACTGATCCCGGAGTTGAAGCAATGGATCCCGGCCGGCGTCGAGGTCTCCACTCTGGTCGACCGCACAAGCACGATCCGCGCCAGCGTGCTGGACATGCAGTGGACCCTGCTGGCGACAGCCGTCCTGGTCATGGTTGTGGTGTTCGTCTTCCTGCGGCGCGTGACTCCGACGATTGCGGCCGGCATCTCGGTGCCGTTGGCGCTGGCCGGGACCTGCGCCGGCATGTGGATCGCGGGCTTTTCCATCGACAATCTGTCACTGATGGCGCTCGCGATCTCGGTCGGCTTCGTGGTCGACGACGCCATCGTCATGATCGAGAACATGTTCCGCAATCTCGAGCATGGCATGCGGCCGATGCAGGCGGCGCTGGAGGGCGCCCGGCAGATCGGCTTCACCGTGGTCGCGATCAGCCTGTCGCTGATTGCGGCCTTCACGCCGCTGATCTTCATGGACGGCATCGTCGGCCGTCTCTTGCGCGAGTTCTCGCTGACGCTGACCTTCGCGATCGTGGTCTCGACGCTAGTGTCGCTCACGGTCACGCCGATGATCTGCGCCCATTACATCCGGCAGACCACATCCGGCACCGCAACGCTGTTCGATCGCGTCATCGAAGGCTCGCTGTCGCGCATCGTCGCGTTCTATGCCCGCAGCTTGCGCGCGGCGCTGGACTTTCCGCTGCTGACGCTACTGGTGTTCTTCGCCACCATCGCCCTGACGGTGACGCTCTACATCAAGGTGCCCAAGGGCTATTTCCCGACGGACGATTCCGGCTTCGTCATCGGGGCGACGCGGGCCTCGGCCGACATCTCGTTCCAGTCGATGCTGGGCCTTCAGCAGCGGCTCGCCGAAATCGTGATGCAGGATCCGGCCGTGGCCGGGATCGGCTCGACCGTCGGGAGCGGCGGAGGTCCGGGGCCGGCGACCTCCAATCGCGGCACCATGTTCATCAGCCTGAAGCCGCCGGAGGCGCGCGACCACGTCTCGACTGAAGTGGTGATCGACCGTCTCAGGCGCGCTTTGTACCCGGTGCCGGGCATCCGCCTGTTCATGTTCGCCGCCCAGGACGTGCGCGCCGGAGGGCGCCAGAGCGATTCCGACTACCAGTACACGCTCTCCAGCACCGATCTCGGCCTGTTGCAGCAATGGGCGCCGATCGTGGCCAAGCGCATGGAGAGCGTCGAGGGCATCACCGACATCTCCAGCGACCGCGACCCCGGCGGGCTGCAGCTGACGCTGAGCATCGACCGACAGAAGGCATCGGCGCTTGGCGTCCGCGTCCAGGACATCAACAACGCGCTGAACAACGCCTTCTCGCAGCGGCAGATCTCGATCATCTACACCCAGCGCAACCAGTACATGATCGTGCTGGAGATCGACCCGAAATTCCAGGTCGATCCCTCCAACCTCGATCGCATCTATGTCGCCGGCGCGGGCGACACACAGGTGCCTCTGTCAGCCGTGGTGCATGCGACGCGCGGGCTCGCCGCGCTTGCGGTCTATCATTCGCAGTCGTTTCCCTCGACCACGGTGTCGTTCAACCTGTTGCCGGACGTGCCGCTTCAGACCGCGACGCAAAGCATTCAGCGGGCGGTCGACGAATTGCATATGCCGGAAGGCATCCGCGGCAGCTTTGACGGCAACGCCGGCGATTTCGCCAAAACCAGCGGCCGCCAGCCGCTGCTGATCCTCGGTGCGCTGGTGGCGATGTATATCGTGCTCGGGGTGCTCTATGAGAGCCTCGCCCATCCCCTGACCATCATCTCGACGCTGCCTTCGGCCGGGCTCGGTGCGCTGCTTGCGCTCCAGCTCACCAACACGCCGCTGACGGTGATCGCCTTCGTCGGCATCATCCTCTTGATCGGCATCGTCAAGAAGAACGGCATCATGATGGTCGACTTCGCGCTCGACGCCGAGCGCCAGCGTGGCCTGTCCTCGGCGGAGGCGATCTTCGAGGCCTGCCAGGCGCGCTTCCGTCCCATCCTGATGACGACGATGGCGGCGCTGTTCGCCGGCATCCCGCTGGTCGTTGCGACCGGCCCCGGCACGGAGTTGCGGCGCCCGCTCGGGATCACCATCATCGGCGGCCTGTTCGTCTCGCAGATCCTCACGCTCTACACCACGCCGGTGATCTACCTCCTGATCGACCGCCTGCGGCGGCGCTCCGAGCCGCGCGTCGTCGGCGCGCCGGCGGAATAGGCGGGTTGTTGAAGCGCCGCGCGGAGCGTATAGCGGCGGTCATGTCGAACCCAGCAGAGACGGCGGCCGCAGCCCTCGAGCCGATTCCCGAATGCCCGCACTGCCAGAAGCCGATGCCGCTGTGCATCTGCGACAGCGTCACGCCAATTGAGAATCGTCTGGGGCTCCTGATCCTGCAGCATCCGCAGGAGCAGGACAGGGCACTCGGCACCGCGCGGCTGACGGCAAGACACTTCCCCAAGGCGGTAGTTCGGGTCGGCCTGTCCTGGCCGAGCCTGTCCAAGGCGCTGGGACGGCCGATCGAGAATGCCGCCCGCTGGGCCGTGCTCTATCTGGGCTCGGCGCGCGCAGCCGATCTCGAGGCCGAAGGCGAGATACTGGCACTCACCCGCAAGGGCGAGGTCGCGGAGAACCAGCGCGCCATCCTGGGCAAGCTCGAAGGCGTGGTGCTGCTCGATGGAACCTGGAGCCAGGCAAAGGCGCTGTGGTGGCGCAATCCCTGGATGCTGAAATGCCAGCGTGTGATCCTCAACCCGGCGCACCCCTCGCGCTACGGCCGCCTGCGCCGCGAGCCGCGCAAAGACGGGCTCTCGACCATCGAAGCCGCCGCGACCGTTCTGGCCGGCCTGGAGCGGCGCCCCGATATCGCCGACACGCTGCACGCCAGTTTTGAACGGCTGTTGACACGCTACCGCGAGGTCCAGGCCGAGATGCCGGAACTGGCGCCAAAACCTGCAGCCAAGGACCGCCGTCGCGGTGTCCGGCGCGGCAAACGGGCCTGACTCTAGCCGCTCATCCCGGGATTGATCGTTGGGGCGCACTCGCTCTGATGGATATTTCGCTGCGCTACCGGCGCACCGTGATCGGCCCGCTCTGGTGCTGGCCTCGGAAGACGTCGACCTCATCGAGAGCACCTGCAATCGTGCGATCCTGCTCGAAGAGGGCCGGATCGCCGCCGCCGGCACGGCCGAGGAGATTCTGGGCCGATATCTCGCCGCTACGGCGGAGGTACAGCGATAGCCGCTCGGGGTTGCCTAAACCATTGATCCCCTATATTGATCCGCCCTCGTTGGGGCCACGTGGCGGAGTGGTTACGCGCCGGTCTGCAAAACCGTTTACTCGGGTTCGAGTCCCGACGTGGCCTCCATCACAAGCTCATGATATAATAGCACAAATTCGATTCTCGGCATTCTGCGCCAGACCCGCGGGCGGCCCTTGCCGGCCCACCCCGGGTTTGCACGGGGCTTGCCGGAAACTCCGATTCAGCTGCTTGGCATAGAGTTCGCATTGGCTGGGTGATGCATTCCCGACCAATCGAAAGCTGGAGAGCACGTGAGCGAGGTCGTCCGATTTGTTCCGAAATCTGAGCTGGAGCGGGCTCGTCTCATTCGCGAGGCCCGTGCGATCTACGACAGCATCTTTCCCCCGGCCGATGCCAACCGGGCACCGCAGGGCGGCGAGGAGAGCGCCAAGACTTGAACGCCAAGACTTGAACGCCAAGACTTGACAGCACCAAGACCTGATCAGGCCGCGCGCCGGGTCTCGATGTGTGGCTAGAGGGTTCGCGTCGGGCTCAGCAGGCCGCGTACCAGCCTTCGGGAAAGGGAAGGAGGGGCCAGGCGCCTTCGTTGTCGTTGGCGGCCTTGGGCGTTGCGTCGAAGCTCCACGATCGCGGCATGAACTCCTCCTCGGGCACGGACGCCAATTCTTCATGGATCATGGCGTCACGGACGGTATCCAGCAGCAAGTTGAATTCGGCTTCGCTCATCGCACCCTCCGGAACGCGGACGGCACAATGTCGCAAAGCCGGCTTGTTTCCGGATTGAGCCGTTCGTTCGCATTTTAGCGATCCGGCGATCGGGCCCCGATCGGTTAACGATTTCTGAAAAGTGCCGGGGAACCCTAGGTTCCCGCCGGCCTCCGCAAGCGTGAAAGAGATCACATTCTCCCCGGCTTATTTCTCCTACCTCTGGCAGGCACCGGCCAACGCGGGCCGGAGGTAGGCAGGGCAGCGAGAGAGACTTTGGTCATGAAGGCAAGGTTCTTGCGGTGTGCGGGTGTCAGGAGCCGGGCGCGGCGCGCCTCGACGGTGGGGCTGTTTCTGACGCTGTTTGCGTCCGCCGCCCACGCGCAGGGGACGCAGGAGCAGCGCCGAGCCTGTACGCCAGACGTCTATCGGCTCTGCACCGGCGAAATTCCCAACGTCCGCGCCATCACGGCGTGCCTGCGCCGCAAGCGGGCCAGTTTGAGCGAGGCTTGCCGCTCCTTGTTCGATCAGGCCGGCGGCTAGCCCTGTGGATTCGTGCGCAGCAAGTAGCACGCGCGGCCTTGAGAATTCGCCGTAGCCGCTCTGTGGATATGCTGCGGACAGGCCGTGGATGACGGTCGCCGCAGCGAGGTGGTCGCTGGGGTCCGTCTTCCAGGCGTCACATATCTGTCAAATCGGCACATCGAATGATTCTAGGATCGGACATATCATCGCGCATATCGAAACCATCTGATTTCGTCCAATTCGGAATTCTGGACGCAGTGTTCCCCGCCTGCGAACGGATTTTGTGCAGCGGCTTGCCCAATTCACAGGCCGAACCATCCAATTTTTTGTACGCCCGCGGACAAGCTTTCTCGTTCGCCTTCCTCCTAGACTGGGTCCCGAGTTTTGGAACATGGCAGCCGCCATGAGAATTCGAAGGAGCTGGACATGGAGAGACGGGTTTTGCCCCAGGCGCGGGGAACGGCGCGCGCATCGTTGCCATGGCGCAAGGTTGCGCTCGGCGCGGCCATCGCGCTCGGCGTCGTTGCCGCAGCACCACCCAGCGCGCAAGCCGCGGCGCCCGCCGCCTGCGCCGCGCTCCAGGACAAATATCCGGACTGGAAGGGCAAGACGCTCGTCAACGCCATCAACCCGCACACCCCGGGCTATGAGACGATCGATCCGAAAGATCCCAACAAATATATCGGCTTCGACATCGATCTCGGCGAGGCCATCGGCGAATGCCTAGGCTTCAAGCTGACCTACAAACCGGTGACGTTTGCGGCACTCCTGACCACGCTCGCCGCGGGACAAGCCGACATCGTCATCTCCGACATCTACGCGACCAAGGAACGCGCCAAGGCGGCCGACTTCATCACCTATTCGAAGGTGTTCGACGGCGTGCTGGTCGCCAAGGGCAATCCGAAAGGCATCAACGGCATCAACATGTCGATGTGCGGCGCGGCTGCCGCCGAAAACACCGGCTATGTCGAGGTGCCCCTGATCCAGGCCCTGATGCCGGAGTGCAAGAAGGCCGGCAAGCCCGAGCCGACCGTGCAGCTCTACGACAACAACGCCAACTGCATCCAGGCGATCCTCGCAGGCCGCGCCGACACCTATGTCAACGACGTCAACACCGTCGACAGCGCGGTGAAGGCCTATCCGGACAAGCTGGAGAAGGCGATCGCGGTGACGATCCCGTATTCGGTCGGCATCGCCGTGCCGAAGGACAAGCCGAAATTCCGTGACGCCGTGCTTGCCGGGCTGATCGAGGTGCAGAAGGCCGGCACGCACATGGAGCTTCTGAAGAAGTGGGGGCTCGACGTGAACAACTTCAAGGAGCCGGACGTCCTGACGGCTGATTGATGGCCTTGTTCCTACACTATCTCAGTCTGCCGTACCTGCTCGAAGGCATCGAACTCACCCTTGAGGTGACCGCCCTCGGGCTCGGCGGCGGACTGATCCTCGGGTTGATCCTCGCCGGCATGCAGCTGTCGCGCTTCTGGCTGCTGGCGGCGATCGCCCGGGCCTACACTGTGATCTTCCGCGGCACGCCGTTGATCCTGCAAATGGTGTTCGCCTACGATGCGCTCCCGCATATCGGCATCAAGCTGCCGGCAGTTCTTGCCGCGGGTCTCGCGCTTGCCTGCAACGAGGCGCCGTTCATCGCCGAGATGCTGCGTGCCGGCGTGCTCGGGGTCGATCGCGGGCAGGTGACGGCGGGCCAGGCGCTCGGCATGACCCCGCGGGTCCTGATGTGGCGGGTGATCGCGCCGCAGGCGATCCGCACCATGATCCCGGCTTTCGGCAACGAGGCGGTCAGCGCGCTGAAGAATTCCTCGCTCGCCTCCGTCGTCGCGGTTCAGGAGCTGACGCTACGCTCGACCCAGCTTGCGTCCTCGACGTTCGACTTCTTCTCGATCTTCTTCGCCTCGGGCCTCTTGTACCTCGTGCTGACCTTTGCCATCAGCGTGATCCAGCTGTTCGTCGAATGGCTGCTTGATCTCGACCGCGCCAAGAGCCGCCAGCGCAAGCTTGCCGATTATCTGCCGTGGCGCCGTGTCGATCTCGCCACGAAACTCGAACTCGCCACAGCCACGGCGCACGATCCCAACCCTGTGCAGGCGGAGCCCGCTGAAGCGCCGCCGCTGGCGTTGACCCGCGAAGAACGCACCCGGCGTGCCGCGACGATCGCGCGCAACAACGTCGCGGTCGAGACCAGGGACCTCGCCAAGAGCTACGGCGCGCAAAAAGTGCTCGGCGGCCTTAATCTGACCGTTCGTGTCGGCGAGGTCGTCGCGCTGCTGGGTCCTAGCGGCTCCGGCAAGAGCACGCTGCTCCGCTGCATCAATCACCTCGAAAGCTGGGACGCAGGCACCGTGCGCGTCGGCGGCCGCCGCCTCGGTTTTGATGATGACGGCAAGTTGCTGTCGCCGCGGGCGATCGCCAATGAACGGGCGACCGTCGGCGTCGGCATGGTGTTCCAGCAGTTCAACCTGTTCGCCCATCTCTCGGCCAGGGAGAATATCGCCGGTCCCCTGCGCTGGGTCCACGGCATGACCCGGATCGATGCCGAGCGCCGCGCCACCGAGTTGCTCGACCGGGTCGGGCTGTCGCATCGCGCGGACGCGCTGCCGCGGCATCTGTCCGGCGGTCAGCAGCAGCGCGTTGCCATCGCGCGTGCGCTGGCCCCGAATCCGAGCGTGCTGCTGCTGGACGAGCCGACCTCGGCGCTCGATCCCGAGCTCGTCAACGAGGTGCTGGAGGTGATCCGCCGTCTCGCCGTCGACGACGGGCTGACCATGATCATCTCGACGCACCAGATCCGTTTTGCGGATGAGGTCGCCGACCGCGTCGCTTTCCTGAGCGGCGGCACGATCATCGAGGAGGGGCCGGCGCATGAGGTGCTCACCAATCCCCGCAATCCGCTGACCGCCCGTTTCCTCAGCGTGATGGAAGCCGACAAGATTCCGGAGGCGGTGCGATGAGCCTGCCGTCCGGCGTCGCAAGACTGACGAGCACATTCCCCGAAGAGGCCAGGTCAAAGCAGACCAGGTCAAAGCAGACCAAGTCAAAACAGACCAAATCAAAAGAGACCAAATCAAAAGAGACCATCTCATGAAGCATGTCACGTTGCCGGTATCGCCGAAAACCGTCCACTGGGGCTATTTCTCGAAGAAGGTCAGCCCGGCCCTGACGCTGCGCTCCGGCGATCGCGCCACCATCGAGACGCTGACCCATCACGCCAACGACGATTACGAGCGCATGATCGAGGGCGATGCCGGCGCCGAGAGCGTGTTCCAGTGGACGCGCGAGCACAAGGCAGTGGCGCGCCGCGGCTCAGGCCCGGTCGAAGGGCCCTTCATCCGCGGTGCAGGCGAGGGGATCGGCGTGCATCTTCTGACCGGACCGGTCGCGATCGAAGGCGCCGAGCCCGGCGACATCCTGGAGGTGCGCATCCTCGACGTCCGGCCGCGGCCGAGTTGCAGCGCCTGCCATGCCGGCCGCTGCTTCGGTTCCAACGTCGCCGCGAACTGGGGCTTTCACTATCACGATCTGATCGAGGAGCCGAAGCCGCGCGAAGTCATCACGATCTTCGAGCTCGACACCTCGGGTGAGCCGTACGCCAAGGCGGTCTACAACTACGTCTGGACGCCGCAGACCGACCCCGAAGGCATCGTGCATCCGACCATCGACTATCCCGGTGTCCGCGTCGACCACGCCACCATCAAGAAGCGCGAGAACATCCTCGCCAGCGTGAAGGTGCCCGCACGATTGCACTTCGGCACCATGGGGTTGGCGCCATCGGAAGCCGACTTCGTCAGCTCGATCCCGCCAAGCTATACCGGCGGCAACATCGACGACTGGCGCATCGGCAGGGGCGCGCGAATGTTCTATCCGGTCGCAGTCCCCGGCGCCTATTTCTCGGTTGGCGATCCCCATGCCGCGCAAGGCGACAGCGAGCTCGGCGGCACCGCGATCGAGACCTCGCTGACGGGCGATTTCGAGTTTATCCTGCACAAGAAGGCGGACCTCGCCGGCACCAGCCTCGAAGGCCTCGATCATCCGATGCTGGAGACCGGTCAGGCCTGGTCGTTCTACGGCTTCACCTATCCGAACTATCTCGCCGCGCTCGGCGCCGAAGCACAAACCGAGATTGCCAACCACTCCAGCCTCGACCGTGCGATGCGCGATGCATTCCGTAAGCTCCGGCGCTTCCTGATGACCGTGCATCACCTGAGCGAGGACGAAGCGATTTCGTTGCTGTCGGTCGGCGCCGATTTTGGCGTGACCCAGGTGGTTGATGCCAATTGGGGCGTCCATGGCACGATCCGCAAGAACATCTTCCGGTGCGACTAATGCGTTGAGGCGCAGGCTGTTTTCGGGATGAGAGGATGAGCAGCGATCGTCATTTGCGGCCCGTCGCTGCGACGGACGACCGCGCGCGTCTGGCACAGAGGTTGCTTCGATCGACTGCAATCTGGGTCGATCCAATGAGCTTCCGTCCCTTCACGAGCGAGTCCTACGCGCAAGACGACCGCCCCGAAGCCTGGCGGGACGTGCTGGCCGCCGTCGGCCTGCAACCCGCGACCGGCCATTCCTTCCTTGACGGGCACGCCACGGCGTCGCATCGCCAGGCCGCGGGCGTCGCGCTGACGCGTATGGCTGCGGGCGCGCAGAGTATCGGTCCACTTGCGCAATCGCACGAAGACCTTCCGATCGCCCTGATGCCGGTCGAGGACGGCATGGTGCTGAAGAGCGCCGGCGGTCATCGCATCGTCCCTGTCGGCCATCTCGTGCTGCTGCCGCGCAGCGGGGACTGGAGCATCGTTTTCCAGCGCGACATGCGCGCGATCGTGCTGTCGGTTACGTTGGAGGCGTTGCACGGGCGGCTCTCGGGTAAGCCGCGGCTCGGCGAGCCGCGGGTCGTTCCGCCAAGTGGTTTCGCCGATGTGTTTGCGCGCCTGCTCGATGCCACCGCGCGCACGCTCGACACCTTGGGCGATGCCGAATGGAATGCGGTTGCGCAAAGTCTGGTCGATCTGCTTTTGACGCTCGCGCATCAACTGGCGGCCTCGACGTCCGATGCCGGATCGAGCGCGACACAGGCGGCGCTGCTGCACCGGATCTGCCAGACCATCGAACGCGGGCTCGACGATCCCGAACTGGTGCCGGCGCGCGTCGCGCAGGCCGAGGGGATCTCCGAGCGCTACTTGCAAAAGCTGTTCGAGACGGTCGGCGACAATTTCACCCACTATGTCCGCGAACGCCGGCTGCAGCGCGCCTGGGCCGATTTGTCCAATCCGTCCGAGGCGCATCGCTCGATCTCGGAGATCGCCTACGCCTATGGCTTTGGTGATTCCGCGCATTTCAGCCGCGCCTTCCGCCACCGCTTCGGCCTGCCGCCGCGCGAATTTCGCCAGCAGGAGGCGGAGCGGGCGACCCTGCAGCACGGGGTCACCGGTCAGCGCGGCTGGCCGCAGGAGGCGCTGGCGCAGCTCCGTGCACATCAGGCGGGTGCGGAGGCGCGCAGCAATGTTTGCCGTGCAGATTCCGATGAGCCGCGAACGGCGGGACGCCAGCACTATCATCTTCCGATCGAGGCCAGCCGGATCCATTGGGGCTATTTCAGCCGCTCGCTGGCGCCGCAGCTCGAGATTGCCTCGGGCGACACCATCACCATCGAGACGCTGACCCAGCATGCCTCCGACGATCCCGAGCTGATGATTGCGGGCGATGCCGCGGCGGAAAGCGTGTTCGGCTGGACAGCCGACATGAAGAACGTGGATCGCCGCGGCGCCGGCCCGATGGACGCCAGCGTGTTCGGCCGCGGCGCGGGGGAGGGGTTCGGCGTGCACATCTGCACCGGACCGGTGGCGGTCAAGGACGCCCAGCCCGGCGACGTGCTGGAGGTGCGGATCCTCGATATCGTGCCGCGTGCAAGCCGCCACCCGAAACATTCAGGCCGCGTGTTCGGCTCCTCGGTCGCCGCCTGGTGGGGCTATCATTACGACGAGTTCCTTTCAGGGCCGAAGCCCCGCGAGGCGGTGACGATCTACGAGATCTTCGACGATGCCGACGCGCCGCATGCCCGCGCCCTCTATTCTTACCGCTGGGAGCCGCAGACCGATCCCTTCGGCGTCGTGCACGCCACTTACGACTATCCTGGCGTTCCCGTCGCGCCCGGGACGGTGAAGCGCCGCCACGATGTGCTCGACGGCATCCGCATTCCCCTGCGTCCGCATTTCGGCGTGATCGCGGTGGCGCCGCGCGAGGTTGATTTCATCGACTCGGTGCCGCCGTCCTATTTCGGCGGCAATCTCGACAATTGGCGGCTGGGGAAGGGTGCGGCCGTCTATCTTCCGGTCTCGGTGCCCGGCGCACTTTTGTCGGTTGGCGATCCCCATGCCACGCAGGGCGACGGCGAGCTCAGCGGCACCGCGATCGAATGCTCGATGACCGGCACCTTCGAGGTGATCCTGCACAAGAAGGCCGACCTCGCCGGCCGGCCCTTCGCCGATCTCTCCTATCCCCTGATCGAGACCGCGACAGACTGGGTGCTGACCGGATTCAGCCATCCGAACTATCTCGCCGAGTTCGGCGCGCAGGGCCAAAGCGAGGTCTACGCCAAATCTTCACTGGATCTCGCCATGAAGGACGCGTTCCGGAAAATGCGACGCTTCCTGATGAACGTGAAGGGCCTGAGTGAGGATGAAGCGATTGCGTTGATGTCGGCGGCGGTCGATTTCGGGGTGACCCAGGTGGTCGACGGTAATTGGGGCGTGCACGCGATCATCAGCAAGCGCATCTTCCAGGACGCCCCTTGAAGAGCGCGCCTTAGAACCAAGGGATAACCAACGTGAAATTCCACATCATCAGCGGCGGACCGAAGCCGGTCGCGCCCTTCAGCCACGCTGTCGAGACCGATGGTTTTGTCTTCGTCACCGGCCAGATGCCGGATACGCCGCAAACGCCGGGCGTGCTGCCCGACGGCATCGTCGCGCAGACGCGCGCGGTGATGGAGAACCTGAAGGTGGTTCTCGCCGGCCTCGATCTCGGCCTCGAGCACGTCGTGATGGCGCGCATCTATCTGACGCGCTTCAAGGAAGACTACGCCGAGATGAACGAGACCTACCGCGCGTTCTTCGCACCCGGCCGGCTCCCGGCCCGCACCTGCGTCGGCGTCACCGGGCTTGCCTATGATGCGCTGATCGAGATCGACCTGGTGTGCCGGCGGCCGTGAGGCGGGCTACAATCCCTTGTGCTGCAGAGCGTGCAAAACACCCAAACTGCGGGTCAATCCGCTTGCGCAAAAACATTCCGCTTTACCGAAATTCGGCTTTGACGTATTTGTGGCTGCACCTCATCCCCAGTCAGAGGGGCGTATCGCGATCGTCACGAAACGTGGGATGGGTGGCGGTGGACGCTGACCGCGTCGGCGCGATAGGCATCGCAGGGCGGGAAACCGTGATCGATAGCATCGCGCGCACGACCGGTGCGGTCAGCGTACGGTAAAACCGTGTCGTCCTGGCGCCCGGGGTCTGTGCGTCAAGTCTTGCGGTGATGCGTGCTGCCCGACCGGGTGCGCACATCGGCCATCTGCAAGGCGACGGGGGCAATAGTGCATCGCTCCCCGGGGAGAGTTCGGCATAAGCCGTAAAACCACTGCGCAGGGAAGGCCGGTTTTCCAGGCTTTACCTGTATGCCGCTGTGCAATTTTTTTGTAGCGCGTTTTCGCACAGTGGACCGCGGGTGCCAGCCGGCACCCGGTCTTCCCTGCGTCCTCTGACAAGAGGGAGCCGAGATCAAGCAAAGCTCGGGCGAGATTCGCCGCGAGGATGCGGACCTATGCCCCTGGATGCGCAGCACGGAATGATAGTCATGCTCGTGCCCACACTCCGTCGTTGCGAGCGCAGCGAACCAAATCCAGAATCCCTCCGCGGAAAGATTCTGGATTGCTTCGTCGCAAGAGCTCCTCGCAATCGCGCCGTGATACCAAGACTACGTCTTTCATCGCCGAATAGCTGCCCTCGATGGCCGGGAGAAGGGGCCGCTCAGTCTCTTCCTCGACGCGTTGCGGAAGATGACGAATTCGTCCTTTGCAAGCGCAAGCGGCTTTGTTATACGCAGCCGCGCGCGAACGTCGGTTCGCCCTTTTCCTCGGTAGCTCAGCGGTAGAGCATCCGACTGTTAATCGGATGGTCGCTGGTTCGAATCCAGCCCGGGGAGCCAAATTTTACCGTTATTTCAATGGGTTGCCGTTGCATTTTGGTGCGATGCAGCGATGCTGCTGCAGCACTGTCTGAATGGTGCATCGTACCGAATTGGCTCTGGAATCGCGCATCAAACAGATGTGTGTGGTGGCGCCGTCGCGCCATGAGGCCGGCGCCAAATCGACTCAATTCAGATCGAGCGTTGCGGTGCCGGACCCAAACGGAGCTGATTCCGCATGCGAGACATCCAGGTCGACCGCTTCCAGTTTGCCCCCTCGATCCTGCCGTCCGGCATTCCTGAGCTCAGTGACGATGAATGCGTCGCGCGCCTTGCGCGTGCCGTCGAGACACCCGATTCGACACGGCTGGACGAGGTCGCCGCCCTGATCGGCCGCCTCGCCGTCGCGATCGAATAGGCGTTCCGGCCCCTCATGCCGTGAGCCGCGCCGACCTCGTCTTGCGAGGCAACGGACGTGTTGCGTTTTCGTGGAGCCTGTTCCAAAGATGCCGCCAAATTTCGTCCGCGGCATTGTCCGCATTGCAGGGTCCGCAAATGTCCGGTTTCTCGACCGCGCGCCTAAAAATGGTCGATGGCCAGGTGCGCACCAGTGACGTCACCGATCGCCGCATTCTTGATGCCATGATCGCAGTTCCCCGCGAGGCCTTCGTGCCCGCTGGCCGACAAGCCCTGGCCTATCTCGATCTCGACCTCGACGTGAGCGAAGGCGCCGCCAAGCGGTTCCTGATCAAGCCGGCGCTGACCGGCAAGCTGCTCCAGGCCGCCGAGATCGGCGAGGGCGACAACGTGCTGGTCGTCGGCTGCGCCACTGGCTACCTCGCCGCGCTGGCCGCCAAGCTCGCGCGCCAAGTCACTGCCACCGAATGCGATTCGGCCCTTGCCGCGAAGGCCAAGGATGCCTTTGCCACCCTCGGGCTTGCCAACGTGACCTGCAAGGCTGCAGCCTGCGCCGACGGGGATGCGGCTGCTGCTCCCTATGACGTGATCGTCCTCAATGGTGCCACCGAAGTAACGCCCGAAGGGCTGTTCGGTCAGCTGAAGGAGGGCGGGCGTCTGGTAGGGGTCTCTGCCGAATCCAAGCCGCCACGGGCCGTGATTGTCACCCGTTCCCACGGCGAATTCGGCTATCGGGCGCTGTTCGATGCCGCAGCCCCGGTCCTTCCAGGGCTGGAACGGGCCGCTTCCTTCGTCTTCTGACCGCCAAACCGTGCAAAAATCCCGTTCTGAATCAGAAGTGTGGCCGGGATGCTGCACGTGAAGAGTTTCCACTGAGAACCACCCTTAGGTGGTTCCGTCGCGCTTGACCCCGTCCTATGTTGCTACGGGGCAACGACTCCACTCGGATACGGTAACCAGGCTCGCGGGCACGAGCTTGGCGTTAGAATGAACGGAATTTCACGGATGCATGGGGTGAAGCTCTTCACCGGAGCTGCGGTTTCGGTCCTGCTGCTGGCATTGGCTGCGCCGACGCCTGCCTTGGCGGACACGATCGAGGGCGCGTTGGTGCGCGCCTATCAGAACAATCCGCAGCTCAACGCGCAGCGCGCCCAGGTGCGCTCAACCGACGAAAACGTGCCACAGGCCTTGTCGGGCTACCGGCCCAAAGTTTCGCTGACGGCGAGTGGCGGCTATCAATACCAGGATCAGCAGAGCTCGGTGGGGAGTGCCCCGTTCCACGGGCCCACGGCGCCCCGCAGCGTCGGCGTGACCGCTTCGCAGACGCTCTATAACGGCAACATCACCGGCAACCGGACGCGCGCCGCGGAGAGCCAGGTTTCCGGTGCCCGCGAAGCGCTGCGCAGCCTCGATCAGGGCGTGCTGCTCCAGGCAGCCACGACCTACATGGACTATCTTCGCGATGCTGCGACGCTCGAAGTCCAGCGCAGCAACGTGCGCGTGCTCGAGCAGACGCTGAAGCAGACGCGCGACCGCTTCAACGTCGGCGAAGTGACGCGGACCGACGTCGCGCAATCGGAAGCGCAGCTGGCTGCCGGCAGGACGCAGGCACTCACCGCCGAAGCGAATCTCAACACGACGCGTGCGAACTTCCGCCGCGTCATCGGCAACGAGCCGGTGAACCTCGCGCCGGGCTCGCCGGTCGACCGGTACCTGCCTCCGACGCTCGCTGCAGCCGTCGAGCTCGGCCTGATCGAGAATCCCAACGTCACGGCCGCAATGTTTGGCATCGACGTCAATTATTTGCAGGTCAAGGTCGCCGAAGGTGCGCTGCTGCCGACGGTCACGCTGCAGGTTAACGCCACGCGTGCGGACGAGCAGTCCCTGATTCAATTCAGGGCAAACAGCGCATCCGCTATCGCGCAGGCCAATTGGCAGCTCTATGACGGCGGCAATCAATATTCGCTGATCCGCCAGTCCAAGGAAAACCTGGCGCAGCAGCGTCTCAATCTCGAAACGACTCGCGATCAGGCTCGTGCGACCGTCGTGCAGTGGTGGGGCTCGTTGCAGGCCGGCAAGGCGCAGGTGCAATCCGCGCAGGCGCAGGTGACGGCGTCCGAGATCGCGCTGAACGGCGTGCGCGAAGAAGCCAAGGCCGGTCAGCGCACCACCCTCGACGTGCTCAACGCGCAGCAGGCGCTGGTCAATGCGCGAGTCGCATTGGTTACCGCGCAGCATGACCGGGTCGTTGCATCTTATAACGTTCTGTCCGCCGTCGGCCGTCTGTCGCCGCAGGTGCTTGGCCTTGGGACCTCGGTTTACGATCCCAGCGTGCACTACCACCAGGTCCGCGACAGCTGGGCCGGCGTGCGCACGCCCGACGGACGCTGATTGCCGCAATCAGGTCGGCCTCGCGAATAGCCGAGGCCGACCGGCGGTTTGCTTGCAATCGTCAAATTCCCTGACATAGCCTTGCCAACAAGTTGCGGGTCGATTCGCCCGTACCCGACGTCGTTTGCGCAAAGGTCGGGTGCCGGGGATAGGGCGCACGGCCGTACGTTGCGCCGTGATCTGGGGACAAGTCTGGCTGTCACGATGAAAATGTCGAGCCGCCGGTCCGGAACCGGCCAATCCTGGCGCGCTTGGTGTAAAATAGCGCATGCGAGGGCGTTGAGGATGTGGAGTCGGAGATGACGCAGCCTGCAAAGGTCACAGAACCCTCGATGGAGGAGATTCTGGCCTCGATCCGGCGCATCATTGCCGACGATGAGGCCAAGCCGCCGCCGGCCGAGGCCGCGAAGCCCGCGCTTGCGCCCGCAGCGCCTGCACCAAGGCCGCAGGCGATGAACGACATTCCGCCATCGAAGGTCGCGCCGCCGGCGAAGCCGGCCGCCGAGAAACCCGCGCCGCCGCCCGCCGCCAAGCCGGCGCCGCCTCCGCCGCCTGCGGCGGCCGAATCCAACAACCAGGACGATATCGACGCGCTGCTGGCCGGGCTCGATAGTGCGACCGCCGCACCCGAGATGCGCGCGCCCGAACCGGAGCCTGAGCCCGAAGCTGACATTCTCGAACTGACTGACGAGATGGCGGTCGAGGTTCCCGAGCCGACACCGCCTCCGCCGAGCTTTCGCAGGGTCGAGCCGCGCGATGATCTCGAATTCGCCGAATCGGCGCCGCCATCTCGTCCTGCGCCGCCGCCGTCATACGCGCCGGTGGACTTCGACGCGCCACCGCTGCCGCCGCAGCAGCCGATCCTGGCGCAAACGACGGTCTCGGCGGTCGAATCCGCCTTCAACTCCCTGGCCCACACGGTGCTTAGCAGCAACGCGCGGACGCTGGAGGACCTGGTCAAGGAGATGCTGCGCCCGATGCTGAAGTCCTGGCTCGACGACAACCTACCGGGGCTCGTTGAACGCATTGTGAAGGCCGAAATCGAGCGGGTCTCGCGCGGCGGCCGTTGACCTTTTCGTTTGACTTGCCCCCCGCGCGCGGCTTTCTAGCAGCCCCATGATCGAGAAAAATTACCAGCCCGCCGATATCGAATCGCGCATGTCCGTCGTTTGGGAGGACAGCCTTGCGTTCAAGGCCGGCCGCCCCGACCGCCGCGATGCGGTGCCCTTCACCATCGTGATCCCGCCGCCGAACGTGACGGGCTCGCTGCATATGGGGCACGCCCTCAACAATACCCTCCAGGACATCCTGTGCCGGTTCGAGCGGATGCGCGGGCGCGACGTGCTGTGGCAGCCCGGCACCGACCATGCCGGCATCGCCACCCAGATGGTGGTCGAGCGGCAGTTGATGGAGCGGCAGCAGCCCGGCCGCCGCGAGATGGGCCGCGAGAAGTTTCTCGAGCAGGTCTGGCAGTGGAAGGCCGAGAGCGGCGACACCATTATCAACCAGCTCAAGCGGCTCGGCGCCTCCTGCGATTGGTCGCGCGAGCGTTTCACCATGGACGAGGGCCTGTCGAAGGCCGTCGTCAAGGTGTTCGTCGAACTTCATCGCGACGGCCTGATCTACAAGGACAAGCGGCTGGTGAACTGGGACACCAAGCTGCTCACCGCGATCTCCGATCTCGAGGTGCAGCAAACCGAGGTCAAGGGCCACCTGTGGTATCTGCGCTATCCGATCGAGGGGAAGTCATTCAGCCCGGACGATCCGGCGAGCTTCATCGTGGTCGCCACCACGCGGCCCGAGACCATGCTCGGCGATACCGGCGTTGCCGTGCATCCCGACGACGAACGCTATCAGAAGCTCGTCGGCAGGCACATCATCCTGCCGCTGGTCGGCCGCAAGGTGCAGATCGTCGCCGACGACTATTCCGATCCGGAAAAGGGTTCGGGCGCGGTCAAGGTGACACCGGCGCACGACTTCAACGATTTCGAAGTCGGCAAGCGCCACGGCCTGCGCCAGATCAGCGTGCTCGACAAGGAAGGCTGCCTCGATCTCCTCGACAACGAGGACTACCTGCACGGCCTGCCGGAGGGCGCCGCGCAATTCGCCGAGGAGTTTCACAAAGTCGACCGCTTCGTGGCGCGCAAGCGCATCGTCGAGCGGCTGGATTCGTTCGGCTTCCTCGAGCGGATCGAGCCGCACACCCACATGGTGCCGCACGGCGACCGCTCCAACAGCGTGATCGAGCCGTATCTCACCGACCAGTGGTATGTCGACGCCAAGACGCTGGCAAAGCCGGCGATGGCGGCGGTGCGTTCAGGCGAAACCAGCTTCGTGCCGAAGAACTGGGAAAAGACCTATTTCGAGTGGATGGAGAACATCCAGCCCTGGTGCATCTCGCGCCAGCTTTGGTGGGGCCATCAGATTCCGGCCTGGTATGGTCCAGACGGCAAGGTCTTCGTCGCCGAGACCGAGGAAGAGGCCGTCAGCCACGCGCTCGGCTATTACGTCGAGCAGGAGGTCATCACGGTCGAGCAGGGCCGCGAGATGGCGCTCGATCGCGACAAGCGCGAGGGCTTCATCACCCGCGACGAGGACGTGCTCGACACCTGGTTCTCCTCGGCGCTATGGCCGTTCTCCACGCTGGGCTGGCCCGACGATACGCCGGAGGTGCAGCGTTACTATCCGACCAATGCGCTCGTCACCGGTTTCGACATCATCTTCTTCTGGGTCGCCCGCATGATGATGATGGGACTGCACTTCATGAAGGAGGTGCCGTTCTCGACCATCTACATCCACGCCCTCGTCCGTGACGAGAAGGGCGCCAAGATGTCGAAGTCGAAGGGCAACGTGATCGATCCGCTGCACCTGATCGATGAATACGGCGCCGACGCGCTGCGCTTCACGCTGGCGGCGATGGCGGCGCAAGGGCGCGACATCAAGCTCGCCACCAGCCGCGTCGAGGGCTACCGCAATTTCGCGACCAAGCTCTGGAACGCCTGCCGGTTCGCGGAGATGAATCACTGCGCGGTGCCCGATGGCTTCGAGCCGGCGAAGACGAAGGAGACGCTGAACCGCTGGATCGCGCATGAGAGCGCGCACACTACGCGCGAGGTGACCGAGGCGATCGAAGCCTACCGCTTCAACGATGCTGCCGGTGCGATCTACCGATTCGTCTGGAACGTCTATTGTGACTGGTATGTCGAACTCGCAAAGCCCGTGCTGCTCGGCCCGGACGGTCCGGCCAAGGCCGAGACCCGGGCCATGGTCGCCTGGGCCCGCGACGAGATCTTGAAGCTCCTGCACCCCTTCATGCCCTTCATCACCGAAGAGTTGTGGGAGGTGACGGCCAAACGTGAAGGGCTGCTCGCGCTGGCACCGTGGCCGCTGAAGCCGACCGGGCCGACGCCGGAGCAGCTTGCGATGCTCGCGGTGACAACGGGGCCGACTGATGCACTGGTTTCGCCGGCCTGGGTGCTGCCCGTCTTCGACCATGCCGACTTCACGGATCCGAAGGCGGAAGCCGAGATCGGCTGGGTGATCGACCTGATCACGCAAATCCGTTCGGTGCGCGCCGAGATGAACATTGCTCCGGCAACGCTGACGGCGCTGGTGCTCGTCGGCGCTTCCGCCAAAACCAAAGAGCGCGCGCCGCGCTGGACTGACGTCATCAAGCGCATGGCGCGCCTGTCCGACATCTCCTTCGCCGATCGCGCCCCTGACGGCGCGGTTCAGCTCCTGGTGCGCGGCGAAGTCGCCGCGCTGCCGCTGAAGGGTGTGATCGACGTCGCCGCCGAGCGCGCGCGCCTCGACAAGGAGATCGCCAAGGCCGACGCCGACATCAAGCGCGCCGAATCCAAGCTGGCCAATGAAAAATTCGTCGCCAACGCGGCCGAAGAGGTCGTCGAGGAGGAGCGCGAAAAGCGCGAGGCGGCACTGGCGCGCAAAACGAAGCTGCTGGAGGCGCTGGAGCGGCTGAAGCAGGCGTCGTAGTGACGCTCACTTCGCAGACGCTCACTTCGGAAACGGCTTGCTGAGGAATTTCGAGCCTTTGACGCCGTAGCGCCAGGGCAGTTCGACCGCCTTGGTAATGCCGATCCGGATGCCGAAAGCCACCTCGACCTCCACCGTCCGCGCATGCAGCGCAATCGGCGGCCGGTCCAAGGGCAGGGCATTGTGGGCGACGGTGATGCCGAGTGCTTCCGTCAGTTTGCCCGGGCCCGAGCACAGCGCGTGCACATCGGCAGCATGGCGGCGGCGGCGCATCGCGGCGAGGCCATGGGTCGGCTCCAGCGCACGGATCAGCACCGCGCTCGCCGAGCCTTCCTCCTCGCAGACGAAATTCACGCACCAATGGATGCCGTAGGAGCGGTAGACATAGGCAAAGCCCGGCGGGCCGAACATCACCTGGTTCCGCAGCGTCGGCCCGCGATAAGAGTGCGCCGCCGGGTCGGTATGATGATAGGCCTCGACCTCGACGATGAGGCCGCCGATACCGTCGACCAGCATGGTCGCGCCGATCAAGTCGGGCGCGACCTCGTGGACGCTGCGCGCGAAAAAGGCGCGCTTCAGCGGCTTGCCGAGCCGTGGTGTGGAAGCATTCGAGATTGACGGCTTTCTTGGAGTCATTCGAGGTGAGAATCGCGAGGTGAGAATCGCCAGAGAACAGAGCAGGATATTGCCCATATCTGCCATGTTCCCCGAAGCAGGGCGAGCCGGGTTGCGGTGCTTGGCGAGACCGACTAGGTAGGACCTGAACAGACCGGACACCCCATGGTCGTTATTGTCGATACCATCTCGAACCCGTTGCGCCCGCGCCACCCCGAAAAGGTGAATCGGCCTGATTCCGCTTCGCCGCCGAAGCCGGACTGGATCCGCGTACGCGCGCCGAACACCCGTGGCTATGCCGACACCCGCAACATCGTGCGGGCCAACGGCCTGCATACGGTGTGCGAGGAGGCGGGCTGCCCGAACATTGGCGAGTGCTGGGACAAGAAGCACGCGACCTTTATGATCATGGGTGACACCTGCACCCGCGCCTGCGCCTTCTGCAACGTCAAGACCGGCCTGCCCAACGCGCTGGATGCGGCCGAGCCGCAGAACGTCGCCGAGGCCGTCGCCAAGCTCGGCCTCGCCCACGTCGTCGTCACCTCGGTCGATCGTGACGATCTTGCCGATGGCGGCGCCGAGCATTTCGCCCAGACCATCCGCGCGATCCGCGTCGCGTGCCCCTCGACCACGATCGAGATTTTGACGCCCGACTTCCTGCGCAAGGAGGGCGCGCTGGAGGTCGTCGTGTCGGCCAAGCCGGACGTCTTCAACCACAATCTGGAAACCGTCCCGTCGCGCTATCTCACCGTGCGGCCCGGTGCGCGCTATTTCCATTCGATCCGGCTGCTGCAGCGGGTCAAGGAGCTCGACCCCACGATCTTCACCAAGTCCGGCATCATGGTTGGCCTCGGCGAGGAGCGCCACGAGGTGCAGCAGGTGATGGACGATCTGCGTTCGGCCGACGTCGACTTCCTGACCATCGGCCAGTATCTCCAGCCGACCCGCAAGCATCACGCCGTGATGCGCTACGTGCCACCGGACGAGTTTTCGTCCTACGAAAAGGTCGCCTACACCAAGGGCTTCCTGATGGTGTCGGCGAGCCCGCTCACCCGCTCGTCGCATCATGCCGGCGAGGACTTTGCGAGACTAAAGGCAGCGCGGGCCGCGGTCGCGCGCTGAACTCACATGCACCGAGTTTCGAGCAAGCACCGCGTCAACCACAGCGCGTCCGAGATGTTTGATCTGGTCGCCGACGTCGAGCGCTACCCGGAATTCGTACCGCTGTGCAGCGCGCTGAAGGTCCGGCAGCGGATGGCGAAGCCTGACGGCACCGAGGTGCTGATCGCCGACATGACGGTGTCGTTCAAACTGGTCAAGGAATCCTTCACCAGCCGGGTGACGCTCGACCGGGCCAATCTCAAGATCCTGGTCGAATATCTGCAAGGCCCGTTCAGCAATCTCGAAAACCGCTGGACCTTCGAGCCCAAGGGCGAGGGGGTTTGCGACGTCGGCTTTTTCCTCGCTTATGAATTCAGGAGCCGCATGCTGGCGCTGCTGATGGGCTCGATGTTCGACGCCGCGTTTGCGCGCTTTTCCGCGGCCTTCGAGAAGCGGGCAGATGCGATCTACGGGCGACGGAAGCTGGCATCGTCGTAGCCGGCGACGGGACTTCACCCCCGCGGCGACCGCGGCGGCCTCCGCTTCACGGCGTGCCGGCGCGGCGAGGAGCGCGCTACGCGCGGACGCAGGCGGCTGGCGGCTTCACGACGCGGTTTGACCGAGACTTGCGGGCCGCGGGCGAGATCCATCAGCATGCGCAGCGCCTCGGCTACGGAGCGGGCGCGCACGGCGCTGCGGCCGATCGCCCCAAAACGATGTTCGCGGTGGGCGATGCGGCCGTCGCGGGCGGCGACGGCGAAATGGACGAGGCCGACCGGCTTGCCGGGCGTGGCGCCGCCGGGACCGGCAATGCCGGTGATGGCAACCGCAAGGTCGACGCCGGCGCGCTCGAGTGCGCCGACCGCCATCGCGATCGCGGTCTCCTTGCTGACCGCGCCGAAATTCGCCAGCGTGCTCGCCTCGACCCCTAACATCGCGCGCTTGGCATCATTGGAATAGGTGACGAAGCCGCGATCGATCACGTCGGAAGATCCGGGGATGTCGGTCAGCGCGCCGGCAACGAGGCCGCCGGTGCAGGACTCGGCCGTCGCGATCGTCAGCTTGCGCATTCGGCACAGATCGAGCAGCGAGCGGGAGAGGGCGCGTGCGTCGCTGCCGCCCATGGCTTTACACCTCCCAGGGCAGGCGAATGGTGGCGCTCGCGGTGGCCGCGATACCTTCCTCGCGGCCGGTGAAGCCGAGCCGTTCGCTGGTGGTCGCCTTCACCGCGACGCGAGAGATGTCGACGCCGGAGATCTCGGCGATGCGCGCGCGCATGGTGTCGCGGAGCGGGCCGATCTTCGGCCGCTCACAGATCAGCGTCACCTCGAGATTGGCGACGCGGCCGCCGCGCTGCGCGACGCGATCGATGGCGTATTTCAGGAACTGGTCGGAGGATGCGCCCTTCCACTTCACGTCGCTCGGCGGGAAGTGCGATCCGATGTCGCCATCGGCGAGCGCGCCGAGGATCGCGTCGACCAGCGCATGCAGGCCGACATCGCCGTCTGAATGGGCGAGGAAACCCTTGGTGTGCGGCACGCGCACGCCGCAGATCATGACGTGGTCGCCTTCGCCGAAGGCGTGCACGTCGTAGCCGGTGCCCGTCCGGATGTCGCCGAGCAGGCTGGCCAGGCGCGCTTCCTCGCGCACGAAGTCCTCGGGAGTGGTGAGTTTCATATTGGCAACATCGCCTTCAAAGGTTGCAACCGTCAATCCCGCCCATTCGGCGATCGCCGCGTCATCGGTGAAATCGCTGCGTCTGTCCATCGCCGCGCGACGATGCGCCTCGAGGATGACGTCGAAACGAAAGGATTGCGGCGTCTGCGCGATTCGCAGCCGCGCCCGGTCCGGCGTGTCCTCGACGTTGCCGCCCTCGCCGATGAGCTTGATGGTGTCGGTGACGGCAATGGCGGGGATCGCGGCGCCGGTACGGCTGGCCGCTTCGATCGCGCGCGAAATCAGGCCTTCCGAGACGAAGGGCCGCGCAGCGTCGTGGATCAGGACGATGTCGGGCTTGTGCCTGGCCAGCGCTTCGAGACCGGCGAGCACCGACGCCTGACGAGTCGCGCCACCACCGGTCGGCGGTTCGTGCTTCAATCCCGCGACCGCTGCCGTGAACATGACGCTGTCATCGGGATTCACCACCGGCTGCACCACTGACACGTCGGGATGACGGCTGAAGGCTTCCATGGCACGATAGATCACGGGCTGGCCGCCGATCGAGCGATACTGCTTCGGCCCGCCGGCACCTGCGCGCAGGCCGCGTCCGGCTGCGACGAGGACAACTGCGGTGCGTTGTGATTTCGCCATAGGACTCAAATACTCAGTTCGTGATGAAGAGTCGGGAGTGGGTGATTGCCGGCAAGCCTCTAGCACGGCAGGCCCGCAATAAAAGGGGTTTCCCCGGATTGTGGGAAACAGCATTTTGTTGCACTGCACTTGAAAGATTTACAGAACTGTCTAAACTGTAGGCATGACGCTTGACTGCACAAGAATTGTGCGCAAGATAGGTCATGGCAGACGCGATGAGGCCCTGCCTATTAACGAGATCATTGTGACCGGCTCGGCAAGATCAGGCTCTAAGCCGTTGAAAATAGGCGATATTTATGTCGCCACCCCGGTCTTCCTGGCGCCGATGTCGGGAGTGACTGACTCGCCCGTCCGGCGGCTGACCGCCGAACTGGGGGCTGGTCTGGTCGTCTCCGAAATGACCGCCAGCGACGAACTCGTCAACGGCCGCGCGATGTCGCGTTTGCGCTGCGAAGCGACCGGCGTTGGTGCGCATGTGGTCCAGCTGGCCGGCTGTGAGGCGCACTGGATGGCAGAGGGCGCGCGGATCGCGGAAGCCGAAGGCGCCGACATCATCGACATCAACATGGGTTGTCCGGCCCGTCATGTCACCGGCGGCCAGTCCGGCTCGGCGTTGATGCGCGATCTCGACCATGCCGTCAGCCTGATCGACGCGACCATCGCAGCGGTGAAAGTGCCGGTGACGCTGAAGATGCGGCTCGGCTGGGACGACCGCCGCCGCAACGCGCCGGAACTGGCGCGGCGCGCGGAAGCCGCCGGCGTCAAGCTCGTCACCGTGCACGGCCGCACCCGCTGCCAGTTCTACAAGGGCGAGGCCAATTGGGACGCGATCCGCGTGGTCCGCGAGGCGATCTCCGTTCCGCTCGTCGTCAACGGCGACATCACGTCTTATGAGAAAGCGCTCGCCGCGCTCGATGCTTCTGGCGCCGACGCCGTGATGATCGGCCGCGGCGCGCAAGGCCAGCCCTGGTTGCCCGGCCAGATCGGCCGGCGCCTGAAGGGCGGGGCGGCCGAAGCCGCGCCGTCACTCGAGGCGCAGCTTGGCTATGTCCGCACGCTTTATGAGGGTGTCTGCGCGCTCTACGGCCTGCGCATCGGGCTGCGGCATGCGCGAAAGCATCTCGGCTGGGCGCTCGACGTCGCGGCCGACGCGAGCCGCGCTCCGGCGGAGAAGCTGAAAGCCTGGCGCCATAAGATTCTCACCTCCGAGGATCCGCGCCTCGTTCACCGGTCACTGCAAGATGCCTTCGACGACTTCGCATGGAGCGCTGCTGCATGAGCTCGGCTGCTGAACATCGTCGGCCGCTTCCGTCTGACAGCGAGGCGATCCTGGACGCTCTTCCCAATCCCGTGCTCCTGATTGGGCCGGACGGCAAGATCGTCGCCGCCAATATCGCGACCGAAGCCTTTTTTGAGATATCGACGCAATTCCTGAAGCGGCAGTCGCTGAAGGAGCTGGTGCCATTCGGCAGCCCCTTGCTGGCCCTGATCGATCAGGTGCGTTCGTCGAATTCTCCGGTCAACGAATACAAGGTCGATCTCGGCACACCGCGCATGGGCGGCGACCGCCAGGTCGATCTGCATGTGGCGCCGCTGACCGAGCGGCCGGGCCACATCGTGGTGATGCTCCAGGAGCGCACCATCGCCGACAAGATGGACCGCCAGCTCACCCATCGCAGCGCCGCGCGCTCGGTGATCGCGCTTGCCGCGATGCTGGCGCATGAGATCAAGAATCCGTTGTCCGGCATCCGCGGCGCGGCCCAGCTGCTCGAACAGCAAGCTTCGTCTGAAGATCGCATGCTGACGCGGCTGATCTGTGACGAGGCCGACCGCATCGTGACGCTGGTCGACCGCATGGAGGTGTTCGGCGACGAACGTCCGGTGGTGCGCGGTCCCGTCAACATCCATTCAGTGCTCGATCACGTCAAGCGGCTGGCGCAATCCGGTTTTGCCCGCAACATCCGTTTCGTCGAGGACTACGATCCCTCGCTGCCGCCGGTGCTGGCGAATCAGGATCAGCTGATCCAGGTATTCCTCAATCTCGTCAAGAACGCCGCCGAAGCACTGATCGACGTTCCCGATGGCGAGATCCAGCTCACCACCGCGTTCCGTCCCGGCGTGCGCCTGTCAGTCCCCGGTCAAAAATCCAGGGTATCCCTGCCGCTCGAATTCTGCGTCAAGGACAACGGACCAGGTGTGCCCGACGATCTTCTGTCCAACCTATTCGATCCCTTCGTGACCACCAAGCAGACAGGCAGCGGTCTCGGCCTGGCGCTGGTCGCAAAAATCGTCGGCGATCACGGGGGCATCATCGAATGCGAATCTCAGCCGCGCAAGACCACCTTCCGCGTGCTGATGCCGATGTATTCCACATCGGTGAAACATGCCGATCATAGCAGTCGCGACGGCTCTGCCGGGAAGTCGTCGTCTGCATCACAGGGGGCAAAATGAGGATTAACAATGCCCGCAGGTAGCATTCTCGTTGCAGATGACGACACCGCCATCCGCACGGTTCTCAATCAGGCGCTTTCCCGCGCCGGCTATGAAGTCAGGCTCACCGGCAATGCCGCAACGCTCTGGCGCTGGGTCAGCCAGGGGGAAGGCGATCTGGTCATCACTGACGTGGTAATGCCGGATGAAAATGCCTTCGATCTGCTGCCGCGGATCAAGAAGATGCGGCCGAACTTGCCGGTCATCGTCATGAGCGCGCAAAACACCTTCATGACAGCGATCCGCGCTTCCGAGCGCGGCGCGTACGAATACTTGCCGAAGCCCTTCGACCTGAAGGAGTTGATCGCCATCGTCGGCCGCGCGCTCGCCGAGCCGAAGGAGCGCACCTCGACGCCGGACGAAGACGCCGAGATGGAAGCAATCCCGCTAGTCGGCCGTTCGCCGGCGATGCAGGAAATCTACCGCGTGCTGGCGCGCCTGATGCAGACCGACCTCACCGTGATGATCACGGGCGAGTCCGGCACTGGCAAGGAACTGGTGGCGCGCGCGCTGCACGATTACGGCAAGCGCCGTAACGGTCCGTTCGTTGCGGTCAACATGGCGGCGATCCCGCGTGACCTGATCGAATCCGAGCTGTTCGGCCATGAGCGCGGCGCCTTCACCGGCGCCAACACCCGCGCCTCCGGACGGTTCGAGCAGGCCGAAGGCGGCACGCTGTTCCTCGACGAAATCGGCGACATGCCGATGGAGGCGCAGACACGCCTGCTGCGCGTTCTCCAGCAGGGCGAATACACCACCGTCGGCGGCCGCACCCCGATCAAGACCGACGTGCGCATCGTCGCGGCTTCCAACAAGGATCTGCGCGTCCTGATCCAGCAGGGTCTGTTCCGCGAGGATTTGTTCTTCCGCCTCAACGTCGTGCCGCTGCGGCTGCCGCCGCTGCGCGAACGCATCGAGGACCTGCCGGATCTCATCCGTCACTTCTTCGCACTGGCCGAGAAGGACGGCCTGCCACCGAAGAAGCTCGACTCGCTGGCACTGGAGCGGCTGAAGCAGCATCGCTGGCCGGGCAACGTGCGCGAGCTCGAAAACCTGGCGCGGCGCCTCGCGGCACTCTACCCGCAGGACGTGATCACCGCCTCGGTGATCGACGGCGAACTGGCGCCGCCCTCGGTCAGCCCGGGAGCCGCGGTTCAGCAGGGCGTCGACAATCTCGGCGGCGCGGTGGAGGCGTACCTGTCCTCGCACTTCCAGGGCTTTCCGAACGGCGTGCCGCCGCCCGGGCTCTATCACCGCATCCTCAAGGAGATCGAGGTGCCGCTGCTCACGGCAGCTCTCGCCGCGACCCGCGGCAACCAGATCCGCGCCGCCGACCTGCTCGGCCTCAACCGCAACACGCTGCGGAAGAAGATCCGGGATCTCGATATCCAGGTGTACCGGAGCGGGGGCTAGCTGTCCCGGAAAACGGTGGCTCAGCTCCCCCTACCAAAGCGGAGCTGAGCCTGTCCGGATGCGCTGGCCGTTGTGGCTGACGCGGTGAACCCAAGTCCGGACGGGCCGAAACGTTCCGTGCGAATGGCTCAATCGGCCGCCGGCCTCGAACTCATCGGACAAGCCGGCCTGACGGCGGCGGGACGTAGGCCACGTCCACAGATGGTTGATGCAGGACGGGCCCGTTGACCAGGAGGTCCGCGGCCACGATCAGCAGCAGAACGGCAAAGACCATCATCGCAAGGAAGAACCTCTGCATAAGGAGTAAGCCGTAACGGCGGAAAACCGTTCCCGGTGACCGGTGAACTCCTTGTGGATGCGCCGGTCCGTCGCGATGGAGGTGCCGCGGAATTGTCGCAATTTGGCAACATTGTGGTAGGAATACATCAGTATCCGCCGCTTGCGGATCCCCGTTTTCAGCACCTCATTGCCGGAATGACCAGCGCAGATCCCTCGGCCGCATCCTTTGACACGGCCCCAGCCGAAGAGCCCCGGCGCTGGTCGCTGCGGCGCTGGCTGGCGCCTTTTGCCGTGGCGCTGGCGCTGCTGTCGGCGTTCCTGACCTTCCTGGTCCTGACCGGACTGACGAACATCGAGCCTACGCCGGAGGTCGTTCGGACCTTCTATCTGGTCAATGCGGCCACGATCCTCCTCCTGGTTGGGATCATCGTCCGCGAACTCTGGCAGCTGATCTTGGCGCGACGGCGGGGCAGGGCGGCGGCACGCCTGCATGTCCAGATCGTCAGCCTGTTCTCGATCGTGGCGGTGCTGCCGGCGGTGATGGTCGCGGTCGTTGCCAACGTCACCCTCGAGCGCGGCCTCGACCGGCTGTTCTCCGGACCGACCAAGGAGGTGATCCAGAATTCGCTGACGATCGCGCGGGCCTACATGCAGGATCATGCGCAGCTGATCCGCGGCGACATTCTCGGCATGGCCAACGACATCGCCCATGCCCGGCCGCTCTACGACCAGGATCGCCGGTCGTTTCGCGAAATGTTGGCGGCCAGCGCCAGCTCCCGCAACCTGCCGGGGGCGATGATCATCGACAAGAACACCAACATCCTGGAATCCGCCGACACCGGCATGCGGCTAGCCTATTCGCCGCCTGCACCGGACTTCCTCAGCAACGTCAACGAGTCCGAGCCCGAGATCGCCGTGCTGCCGGACGCCAGCTTCGTCGCCGCGGTGATCCGGCTGCGGGCGTTCAGCGACACTTTCCTCTATGTGGCGCGGCCGCTTGATCCGAACGTCGTCAATCAGCTCAAGCAGACCGAGGTCAGCGTCGCCGAATATGCCCAGATCGAGTCGCGCAGGCTCGGCATCCAGGTTGCCTTTGCGCTGATGTTCGCGGTGATCGCGCTGACCATCCTGATGGCTTCGGTGCTGATCGGCCTGAACTTCGCCAACTCGCTGGTGGCGCCGATCCGGCGGCTGATGAACGCGGCCCACACGGTCTCGACCGGCGACCTCAACGTCAAGGTGCCGGTGCACCAGTCGGAAGGGGACCTCGCGCAGCTGGGTGAGACCTTCAACAAGATGACGCAGGAGTTGCGCAGCCAGCGCGACGAGCTCGTCAATGCCAGCGATCTCATCGACAGCCGACGCCGCTTCATCGAGGCCGTGCTGTCCTCGGCGAGCGCCGGCATCATCGGTGTCGACACGTCGGGCAGCGTCGGAATCCTCAACCGATCCGCCGAGAAGCTGATCGGGCACTCCGAAGCAGAGACGCTCGGCCATCCGCTCTCCGACGTCCTGCCCGAGCTCGACGAGATGATGAAGGCGGCGCGGGAAGGGACCCAGCGCCTTGTGCAGGGCCAGATCACGATCACGCGCGACGGGCAGGAGCGCAATCTGTCGGTCCGTGTCAGCGCCGAGAAGACCAGCCAGCCGCACGACAGCTACATCATCACGCTCGACGACATCACCGACCTCGTCTCGGCACAGCGGACCTCGGCCTGGGGCGACGTGGCGCGCCGCATCGCGCACGAGATCAAGAACCCGCTGACCCCGATCCAGCTCTCGGCCGAGCGCATCCGCCGCAAGTTCGGCAAGTCCATCACCGAGGAGAAGGACAAGCAGATCTTCGAGCAGTGCACCGACACCATCGTGCGCCAGGTCGACGACATCCGGCGCATGGTCGACGAGTTCTCGCGCTTTGCGCGCATGCCGAAGCCGGTGATGGAGGGCGAGGACGTCGCCGACACCGTACGGCAGGCGGTGTTCCTGATGAAGGTCGCCCATCCCGAGATCGATATCGAGGCTGAATTCAAGGAGGATCCGCTGCGCGCCCAGTTCGACCGGCGGCTGATCTCGCAGGCGGTCACCAACATCGTCAAGAACGCCACCGAGGCGATCGAGCAGGTCCCGCCGGAGGAACTCGGCAGGGACAATGGCAAGGGCCGCATCGACGTCGTGGTGTCGCGCCAAGGCGAGGACGTGCTGATCGACGTCATCGACAATGGTATCGGCCTGCCCAAGGTCGCGCGTTCGCGTCTGCTCGAGCCGTATGTCACGACGCGCGCCAAGGGCACGGGCCTCGGGCTTGCAATCGTCGGCCGCGTGCTGGAAGACCATGGCGGCCGCATCGAGTTGAAGGACGCCTCCGACTTCCGCGAAGGCCAGCGCGGCGCCTGGATGCGGATGCGCTTTGCGATCTCCGGCCATCCCGCCAAGGCCGAAGCGGCCGAGCAGGCGCCGGCCGCCGGAGAAATGACCAAGGAAACGACGGAAGCGGTCACGGAGATCGCCAAGGACCCGGAAACAAAACAGACGGCTGCCGGAACCAAAGAGCCGGAAGAAAAGACCAATGATTCAACGAAGATCGAAGCCTCAACAGGCCTCTGACAAGACAGGCGCGACCCATGGCTAGTGAAATTCTGATTGTCGACGATGAGGCCGATATTCGGGATCTCGTTGCGGGCATTCTCGAAGACGAGGGGTTCGTCACGCGGACCGCGCGCGACAGCGACACGGCGCTGGCCGAGATCGCGAACCGCAGGCCGCATCTGGTGTTCCTCGACATCTGGCTCCAGGGCTCCAAGCTCGACGGCTTGCAACTGCTGGAGCAGGTCAAGAAGGACAATGCCGATCTGCCGGTGGTGATGATCTCCGGTCACGGCAACATCGAGACCGCGGTCGCTGCAATCAAGCGCGGCGCCTACGATTTCATTGAGAAGCCGTTCAAGGCCGACCGGCTGATCCTGGTCGCGACGAGGGCGCTGGAGAACTCGCGGCTCAAGCGCGAGGTCAAGGAACTGAAGCAGCTCGCACCGAGCGCAAGCTCGCTCGTCGGCCGCTCGCCCAGCATGAACCAGCTGCGCCAGACCATCGAACGCGCGGCCAAGGCCAACAGCCGCATCCTGATCGTCGGCCCTGCCGGCGCCGGCAAGGAATTAACCGCCCGTACGCTGCATATGGCCTCGGGCCGCGCCGATGGCCCGTTCGTCGTGATCAACGCCGCCGCGATCACGCCCGAGCGCATGGAGCACGAGTTGTTCGGCATCGAGCAGTCCAACGGCGAGCACCCGCGAAAGCCGGGCGCGCTCGAGGAAGCCCATGGCGGCACGTTGTTCATCGACGAGATCGCGGACATGCCGCGTGAGACCCAGAACAAGATCCTGCGCGTGCTGGTCGAGCAGTCGTTCCAGCGTGTCGGCGGCGCCGGCAAGGTCCAGGTCGACGTGCGCATCATCTCGTCCACCGCGCGCAACCTGGAGGAGGAGATCGCGGCGGGTCATTTCCGCGAGGACCTCTACCATCGCCTTTCGGTCGTGCCGATCCGCGTGCCGGCGCTGTCGGAGCGGCGCGAGGACATTCCGGAACTGATCGACTATTTCATGGAGCAGATTTCGGCCGGCAGCGGCCTGCCCAGGCGCCAGATCGGGCAGGATGCGATGGCAGTGCTGCAATCCCATGTCTGGCCGGGCAATGTGCGCCAGCTCCGCAACAATGTTGAGAGAGTCATGATTCTCGCCGCCGGCGGGCCGGAGGTGATCATCACCGCGGACATGCTGCCGCAGGACGTCGGCTCGATGGTGCCGGCGATGCCGACCAGCAACAATGGCGAGCACATCATGGGCCTGCCGCTTCGCGAGGCGCGCGAAGTGTTCGAGCGCGACTATTTGATTGCCCAGATCAGCCGTTTTTCAGGAAATATTTCTCGCACGGCGGAGTTCGTTGGCATGGAACGCTCGGCGTTGCACCGGAAGCTAAAAGCGCTTGGCGTCGGTTGAAGGACGCCACGCTGCAGCCCACAGCTGAGCATTAAGCGGGAAAAATCATCGATTTCCGTAGTTTTTCGGGGCAATACGACGTGGGCTGGCACGTGAAGCAGCTTGCCTAATAACCTGACCTGTCCTCTAATCGTGATGCTGTCCCTCCGAGGGGGATCTCATGAGGAACGGCAACCGGACGAGGCCCCACAATTTGCAAGAGAGGGCCGCAACCGGCGCAATAAAAAGAAACTCAAAGCGAGAAAAAAACAATGGCGGCAGACCGCGCACAAAACCTGCAGGACACCTTCCTTAATCACGTTCGCAAAACCAAGACGCCACTGACGATCTTTCTGGTCAACGGAGTGAAGCTCCAGGGCATCGTGACCTGGTTCGACAATTTCTGTTTGCTGCTTCGGCGTGACGGTCACTCGCAGCTGGTCTACAAGCATGCGATCTCGACCATCATGCCTGGCGCTCCGATCCAGTTGTTCGAAGGTGGCGAGGATCAGCCGGCTTGAGAGTGATCTGATTGGAACCCCGGAATTTCGACGGGGAGGCCGACCGTCCACGGTCGGCCGGGGCTAAGCAGACGAGGCGGGTGCTTGTCATCGGCCCCTATTTGCGGGTGCGCGCGGGCAGTGCCGACACGCAAACGGAGAGTCACGTGCTGCGCGACGCCCAGGCCCGGCTCGACGAAGCCGCCGGCCTTGCGCGCGCCATCGATCTCGTCATCGCGGATGCCATTATCGCGCCGATCAGCCAGATCCGCCCCGCCACCTATATCGGCAAGGGCAAGGTCGAGGAGATCGCGGCGCTTGCCAAGAGCCTCGATGTCGAGCTCGTGGTGATGGATTGCGCGCTTGCGCCGATCCAGCAGCGCAATCTCGAGAAGGAGTTGCAAGCAAAGGTGCTCGACCGCACCGGCCTGATCCTCGAAATCTTCGGCCGCCGCGCCAAGACCAAGGAAGGCTCGCTCCAGGTCGAGCTCGCGCACCTCAACTACCAGCGCTCGCGGCTCGTACGCTCCTGGACCCATCTCGAACGCCAGCGTGGCGGCTTCGGATTCATGGGCGGTCCCGGCGAGACCCAGATCGAAGCCGACCGCCGCCTGATCCAAGAGCGCATCTCCAAACTCGAAGGCGAACTGAAGAAGGTTCAGGCCACACGGCGCCTGCACCGCGCCGGGCGTCAGCGCGTGCCTTATCGCGTCGTGGCGCTGGTTGGCTACACCAATGCCGGCAAGTCGACGCTGTTCAACCGCCTGACGCGCGCCGACGTGCAGGCTGCCGACATGCTGTTCGCAACCCTCGATCCGACCCTGCGCGCGCTCAGCCTGCCGCATGGTGGCAAGGCGATGCTGTCAGACACCGTCGGCTTCATCTCCAATCTGCCGACGCAACTCGTCGCTGCGTTCCGCGCCACGCTGGAGGAGGTGCTAGAGGCCGACGTCATCCTGCATGTTCGCGACATCTCGCATGAGGACGCCGAGGCGCAGCAGAGCGACGTCGATGCGGTGCTGCGCCAGCTCGGTATTAACCCCGACGATTCCGGCCGTATCATCGAGGTCTGGAACAAAATCGATCGTTATGGCGCGGAGCAGCGCGAGGAGCTCCTGAACATCGCCGCGCGCAGGCCGGAGGATCATCCGGCGATGCTGGTCTCCGCCGTGTCAGGCGAGGGGATCGATGCGCTGCTTGCCGCGATCGAGGAGCGGCTCGCCGCCAAACGCACCACGCTCGATCTGTCGATCGATGCCGCCGACGGGGCCGGCATCAGCTGGCTGCATCGCAATGCCGAGGTCCTGGCGAAAGAGCTGCACGACGGCCGCTTCGACATGACGGTGCGGGTGGATGAGACCAAGCGGGATATCGTGGTCAACCGGTTCGACGCCGTGCCGCGCGTGGCGTGATCTCTCCCCACGTCGTCCCGGACAAGCGTAAGCGCAGATCCGGGATCCATTGCCACAAGTGGCAAGAAATTGGCACGCTTGTGGCTCCGACGTACTTCAACGATATGCAGCCGGGGTAATGGATCCTGGCTTTCGCCAGGACGACAACTGAGTTAGCGGGGAGGTTCCGTGCACCCTTCTGACGCCGGCTTCTCGTTCCCCTTCGCCGCGTTCCACAGCGCATCCATCTCCGCCAGCGACGCCTGATCCAGCGTTCGACCCTGCGCCTCCAGCGCCCGTTCGATAAACGCAAAGCGGCGTTCGAATTTCGCGTTGGTCGCGCGCAGCGCGGCTTCCGGATCCGCGTCGACGTGGCGGGCGAGGTTGACCAGCGCGAATATCAGGTCGCCGGTCTCTTCCGCCAGCTCCTGCTTGTCGTTGCGGTCGAGCGCCGCCTCGATCTCGTCGGCTTCCTCGCGGATCTTTTGCAGCACCGCGCGCGGATCGTTCCAGTCGAAGCCGACGCTCGAGGCCTTGCGCTGGAGCTCCATGGCGCGGGTCAGCGCCGGCTGGCCGGCCTTCACGCCCGAAAGCAGCGATTTGTGCGAGGTCTGCTCCGGCGGCCGGCGCGCGGCGCGCTCGGCCTTTTCCTCGGCCTTGATGCGGTCCCAGACTTCCTTGACGTGGGAGGAGGCGAGATTGCCATCCTTGTCGGCGAAGACGTGGGGGTGGCGCCGGATCATCTTGCGGGTGATGGCCTCGACGACGTCGCCGAAGGCGAACGCGTTCTGCTCCTCCGCCATCTGGGCATGGAACACGACCTGGAGCAGCAGATCGCCAAGCTCCTCGCGCAAATCGTCGAGATCGCCGCGGTCGATCGCGTCGACCACTTCATGGGCTTCCTCGATGGTGTAGGGCGCGATCGTCGAAAAGTTCTGCTCGAGGTCCCAGGGGCAGCCGGTCACCGGCGTGCGCAGCGCCGCCATGATCTCGATCAAGCGGGAAATGTCGCGGGAAGGGGTCATTGCGGGGTGGTCTCCTGGGTCTTGAGACTTATGCCAAAAGCGGTCCGCCGTTCCCAGCGCAAGCCGGCGGAACGGACCGATTTCCACCGATTGGCGGGTCAGATTGGCGAGCAGCGTCCGCAGTGCTAAAGCGCGGGGCCATGAGTGACGCATTTTCATCCGAAACCGCGCTGGTGCTGTTTTCCGGCGGCCAGGACTCCACCACCTGCCTCGCCTGGGCCTTGAGCCGCTTCGCGCGCGTGGAAACACTGGGGTTCGACTACGGCCAGCGCCATGCGATCGAGCTCGCTTGCCGTGACAGCCTGTTCGCAGGCGTCAAGACGCTGCGCGCCGATTGGGCGGACAAGCTCGGCGAGAGCCACACGCTGTCGATCCCGACACTGGCCGCGATCTCCGATACGGCGTTGACGCGGGATGTCGCGATCGCGATGGGCGCCGACGGCCTGCCCAACACCTTCGTACCCGGCCGCAATCTGGTGTTCCTGACCTTCGCCGCGGCGCTGGCCTACCGGCGCGGCATCACCCATATCGTCGGCGGCATGTGCGAGACCGATTATTCCGGCTATCCCGATTGCCGCGACGAGACCATCCGGGCCATGCAGACCGCGCTCTCGCTCGGGATGGCGAGACAATTCGAGCTGCACACGCCGTTGATGTGGATCGACAAGGCCGCGACCTGGAAGCTCGCGCATGACCTCGGCGGCGACGGACTGGTCGATCTCATCCGCGAGCGGTCGCACACCTGCTATCTCGGCGAACGCGGCGCCCAGCATGAGTGGGGCTATGGCTGCGGGGAGTGCCCGGCGTGCAGCCTGCGGGCGAAGGGGTGGCGGGAGTATGTGGCGCGGACGTAGTGCGTTTGCCTCCGCTGTTCCTGCCATCTCCGCCGTCATCACCCGCGAAGGCGGGTGATCCAGTATTCCAGAGACGGTGCGAGGATACGGAGAGGCCGCGGCGTACTGGATTCCCCGCCTTCGCGGGGGAATGACAGCGTTGGTTGAGGCGACAGCGCCCACACAACACGGCGCGCACGCGAAAGACTACCTCGCAAAATCTTCCGGCCGCAGCTCGATCGGCTTGCCGTGCGGGGTGCGGTCGGCAGCGTGGTCCCAGGCGTCGCGGTAGCGGTGCAGCGTTTCCGATGAGGCAACGCCCTTACGTGCAACCAGTCCTTCCAGCGTGGCGAGCCAGTGCAGATAATAGGTCTCGCCGGTGTCGGGATCGCCGGCGGCCTGCGCGCGCTTGATCTCGTCGGCGAGAGCCGCGGCCCATTCGGTCCAGGTGAACACGCCGCTCTCGTGCAGCGTCAGCGCCATCGCGAACGCGTGGGCCTCCCAGGGCGCGCGGAACACCGGGCCGTCGTCGTCGCGCGGAATGCTCGGTATGGCCGCCGTCGCAGCGGCGGCAAGTATGCCGCTCATCACGCCAGATCCAGATACGGCTCGAACGCGTCGATCGATATTTTCGAGGTCGGATCACCGTCCGCGCCCCAGAGATCGCGGCCTTCGAACACGACCGTGTAAAGCCATTGCGGATTTTCGCCGAGCTCCATCGCCGCCGAATCCGGAAAGACGTGACAGCCGTGGTTCAGCTCGACCACGCCGACATGGCCGCGCACATAGCGCGGCAGCCGGGTGTGCGTCGCTGGGTGAATGTTCCTGGCGCGCACGCGGTCGCCGATCTTGAATTTGGCGGGCGCCGGGGCAGGCCGCGCGAATTTTCCGCGCACCATTGTGCGCTCGACGTCCTCGACATTTAACTTGCCGTGCTTGAGCGGCTTCGCCGGCTGCACTGCGTGGCCAGCCGCGACGTCCTCCTTGGCGAGGTAACCCTTGGCGAGCAGCATCTCCTCAAGCCCGAGGAACCATTTCTGGTAATAGGAGCTCGACAGATAGACATGCGGCGGCAGCGTCTCGCGATAGAACCGCGAGGTGTCGATGTTGAATGCCCCGGCGGCGCCCATCGCACGCACCATCGCCAGCACGCGTGCTTCCCAGTCGGCGTGGAAGGTCGGCTCGTTGGGCTCGGGCTCGACCTTGCCGAACCCGTCCATGCCGCCCATGTCGTGCACGCCGTTCACGACGGCGCTCCGGGCTTCTTGGGAAAGCCGGTCCCGATCATGGAATCGCGGGTGACGAGCTGGGCGAGCTGCTCCTCGCTCCAGCCTTCGGTGCCTTCGGGCCGCATCGGCAGCACCAAAAAGCGCGTCTCAGCGGTCGAATCCCACACCCGGATTTCCGTATCCTTCGGCACCGTGACGCCGAAATCGGCGAGCACGCCGCGCGGGTCCTTCACCGCGCGCGAGCGGTAGGGCGCGGCTTTGTACCAGACCGGCGGCAGCCCGAGCATTTCCCAGGGGTAGCAGGAGCACAGCGTGCACACGACCATGTTATGCCGCTGCGGCGTGTTCTCGATCACGACGAGATGGTCGCCGACGCGGCTGACATGGCCGAGCGTGCCGATCGCCTTGGAGCCATCCTCCAGCAACGCTGCCTTGAAGGCCGGATCGCTCCAGGCCCTGGCAACGACGCGCGCGCCGTTGTGCGGACCGATCTTGGTCTCATAAGCCTGGATGATGGCATCAAGCGCGGCCGGCTCGACGTAGCCTTTTTCGGTCAGGATCGTCTCGAGCGCGCGCACGCGCAGCTCGGTCTCGGACAGGTCGGAATGATCGTGGTCGTGATGATGATGGTCGCTCATGCGGCGAAGATAGTCCCAGAATCCAGGCGTTGTCGAGGCGAAGACTCTGCTAGCATGGTCACATGGGCTTCGAGGCTGGACGGATCGGATTGGCTGCAGCTTGCGCGGCAATGACGTGGCTTGCCGCTCAAGCGGCGCATGCTGCGAATGGCGCCTATGCGGTCGATGCGGCGGATATTTCCGAGGTCGGCTCGTGCAAGGTCGAAAGCTGGATGTCGGCGGCCACAAACACTGACTTTTCGGCCGTTGCCAACCCGTCCTGCGTCGTCGATCCCTTTAGGCCGATCGAGCTCAGCCTCAACACCAACCGCGCCCGCAGCGATGGTGACTGGAGCACGACGGTTGCTCCCAAGGCCAAAACGAATTTCGTTCCAACGGGGATCGGCAGGTGGGGATTGTCCGCCTATGCCGGCGGCTCCTTCGATGCGGCGACCGGCGAAAACCTGTCCGCCTTTGCCGTCATTCCCGCGACCTTTCGCCTGTCCGAAACCATGCGCGTCAATATCAATGGCGGCTGGCTCTGGGATCGCACGGTCGATCGTCACTACCTGACCTACGGCATCAGCTTCGACTGGAAATTCACCGACACGTTGCAGTGGACGATCGAGGGGTACGGCCAGGCCGGAGCGTCGGAGATCGCAAGCGTGGTGCAGCCGCGATTTCAGAGCGGCGTGCGCTACCGGCCCAACGAGATCTTCTCCATCGATCTGATCTATGGCCGGAACATCACCGGCGCGAATTCCAACTGGATCACGCTCGGAACCACGATCCGCTTTCCGGCGCCCGGTGCGCAACCGGAGCATCGGCGAACGGGCCATCTGTAGCGACAAGACCGGCAAGAACTGGGAGATTGCCTTGGCCGGCTATGACGGCATCAATGCCAAGCCAGCCATTGATCGCGCCCCGGACAGTCCGTATACGCGGCGCTGGGACAAAAAGCGGCCCGTCAACGAGCCGGTCAAACGCCATTGAAATTGAGGGGGAAGGCCCATGACGGCGAGTTCAACCGCGCCTGAGGCGAAAGGGTTCCGCTGGAAGCTGATTGCGCCGCTGGCGGTGTGGCTGGCGATCTTTCTGTGGCCCGTGCCCGCCGGGCTCAATGCCAACCAGTGGCACTATTTTGCCATCTTTGCCGCGGTCATCACCGGGCTCATTCTGGAATCGATGCCGGTCGGCGCGGTCGGCCTGATCGGGCTCACGGTCGCCGGCATCAGTGGCTATATCGACCCCGATCCGACCAAGTCGCTGCGCTGGATGCTGGCGGGCTTTGCCGAAAGCACGGTCTGGCTGATCGTCGGCGCCTTCGTGTTCTCGATCGGCTATCGCAAGAGCCAGCTTGGCCGGCGCATCGCGCTGGTGCTGGTGCAAAAGCTCGGCGGCAACACGCTCGGCCTCGGTTATGCGGTGGCGATGTCGGACTTCCTGCTGGCACCGGCAACACCCTCGAACACCGCGCGCAGCGGCGGCATCGTCTATCCCATCATCAGCAACATTCCGCGCATCTACGGATCCGAGCCCGGACCAACCGCAGGCAGGATCGGCACCTATGTGATGTGGACCGCGTTCGCGTCGACCGCGGTCACCAGCTCGCTGTTCTTTACCGCGCTCGCGCCCAATGCGGCCGCGCTCGCGATCGCCAAGAAGACGGTCGGCGTCGAGGTGAGCTGGGGCCAATGGTTCATGGGCTTTGCGCCATTCGGCTTGCTTCTGATGGTGCTGGTGCCGCTGCTGAGCTACGCGGTGTGCCGGCCGGAGGTGAAGCGCAGCCCCGAAATCTCCGAATGGGCGGGCAAGGAGCTCGGGGTGATGGGGCCGATGTCGCGCAACGAGTGGATCATGCTGGGCCTGATCGCGCTGGCGATGTTCCTGTGGATTGCGGGCTCGAGCCCGGACATCCGTGTACCCGTGCTCGGCTCGAACTTCGTCAATGCCACTACCGTCGTGTTCATCGTGATCTCGCTGATGCTGGTGACCGGAGTGATCGAGTTCGCCGACATCGTCAGCGAGAAGAGCGCCTGGGAGGTGTTCTTCTACTTCACCTCGCTGCTGACGCTGGCCTCGGGCCTGAACGAGATCGGCTTCATCAAGTGGTTCGCTACCGAATACGCAAAGCCGCTCGCCGGGCTCGCTCCGTCGACCGCGATGATCCTCCTGGTCGCGCTGTTCTTCTGGATCCATTATTTCTTCTCGAGCATCACCTCGCACGCCGCAGCCGTGCTGCCGGTGGTGCTTGCGGTCGGGTCGGGCATCCCCGATCTGCCGGTCACGACGCTCGCCATGCTCTGCATGTATTCGCTCGGCCTGATGGGCGTGATCTCGCCCTACGCGACCGGGCCGGCGCCGATGTATTTCGGCAGCGGCTATATCGGGAAGGGGCAGTTCTGGGGCTTTGGCCTGATCTTCGGGCTGCTTTATTTCGGCGGGCTGCTGCTGATCGTGCTGCCGTGGTTGCAGATGGTCCGCTAGCTAGGCCGGACCGTAGGCTCATCTCCCCGGCGGATGAATTTTCTTCGCCGGGGAGGGATTTGGAAAACTTCGTCCAACTCCTCGCAAATATCTGAAATTGCAAGAGAGACCGCATCGGGCGATAGTGCATGCTGCGGTGCAACGTTCCCCTGGAACGGCCTGCCTTGTCGCTTCCTTCCGTCGCTGATGCGACTTGCTTACGTCCGCCACGGCGTGCGAGCAGCGATCCCTGTGAAAGAGATGAACGCACACCAATCAGTCGCGATCGGACGGCCGGTCGAACCTCATGAGGCGATTTCACCCGCCGCCCGGCCGGATGCAATGGTCCGTTTCGCTGGCATCTCAAAAACCTATCCCGCCTATCGCGGCAAGCCCGGCGTCAATGCGCTGCAAGGCATCGACTTCGCGATTCCGCGCGGGTCCATCACCGGCGTGATCGGCCGCTCCGGCGCAGGCAAGTCGAGCCTGGTTCGGCTGATCAACGGGCTGGAGAAGCCAACCACGGGGCGCGTCGTCGTCGACGGCCGTGACATCTCGGCGTTGGCCGGCCGTGAGCTGCGGCTGGCGCAGCGTTCCATCGGCATGATCTTCCAGCATTTCAACCTGCTGTCGTCGCGCACGGCGGCCGACAACGTCGCACTGCCGCTGGAGATCGCCGGCTGGGCCAAAGCCGACATCCGCGCGCGGGTGGCCGAATTGCTCGACCTCGTCGGAATCGCCGACAAGCACGACCGCTATCCGTCGGAACTCTCGGGCGGCCAGAAGCAGCGGGTCGGCATCGCCCGTGCGCTCGCAACGCGGCCGAGCGTGCTGCTGTCGGACGAGGCGACCTCGGCGCTCGACCCGCAGACCACGCGCGCGATCCTCGATCTGCTCGCCAACATCAACCGCGAACTTGGCGTGACCATCGTGCTGATCACGCATGAAATGTCCGTGGTGCGTCAGCTTGCGAAGGAAGTCGTGGTGCTCGACGCCGGCCATGCCGTCGAAAGCGGCCATGTCGCCGATATCTTCACCCATCCCAAGCATCCGATCACGCAATCCTTCCTGGCCGAGGCGATCGGCGACAGCCTGCCGGTGTCGCTGGCGAGCCGTATCGTGCCGGAGCCGGTTGCCGGCGGGCAGGCCGTGATCCGCGTCCAGGTTCGCGGCGCAGGCGCCGGCGACACCCTGGTTGCGCGGCTGGCCCGCGAGCTCGGCCTCGACGTGTCGCTGCTGGCGGCTCGCATCGACGAGATTGGCGGCCAGCATGTGGGGTCGCTGGTTCTTGGAATTCCTCTTGGCATTCCCGGCGGCGAGGGCGCTGCGAGCCGGACCCTCACCTGGCTGTCTCAACATCAATTCTCGGCGGAGTGTCTCGGCCATGTCGCCTGAACTCATCAATCTGATCATCCAGGCCACCGGCGAAAGCCTGTTCATGGTCGGGGTCGCGGCGCTGCTCGGCACCGTCTTCGGCCTGCCGATCGGTGTCTTTCTCGCGACCAGCCGCAAAGGCGAGCTGTTCGCGGCACCCGTCGTCAATGCCGCGCTCGGCATCGTCGTCAATGCGACGCGCTCCACGCCCTTCATCATCTTGGTGGTCGCTATCATCCCGTTCACGCGGCTCGTTGCCGGCACCTCGATCGGATCGACGGCGGCGATCGTGCCGCTGACGATCGCCTCGACGCCGTTCATCGCACGCCTGGTCGAAGGTGCGATCCGCGAGGTCGACGCCGGCCTGATCGAAACCGCGTCCTCATTCGGCGCCTCACCGATTCAGATCGTCTTCAAGGTCCTAATCCCCGAAGCGTTGCCGGGCCTGCTGCTGGCACTGACGCTCGCGGTGGTCAGCCTGCTCGGCTACTCCGCCATGGTCGGCGCCGTCGGGGGCGGGGGGCTCGGCGATCTCGGCATCCGCTACGGCTACCAGCGCTTCATGCCGGAGATGATGCTGGCCGTCGTCGTCGTGCTGATTGCCCTGGTGCAGCTGGTCCAGAGCGCCGGCGACTATCTGGCGCACCGGGTCAATCGCCGGCTCCGGCATCGCTGACAGCACGACCAACACCTGGGAATGCGTCCAACGTTGCGAACGTGCGACGGCTCTTGTCCGTCTAGAGGTATTCCAAATTCAGGACACACTAAGCTCCGATAGAGCGCTCGGCGGTGCGCGATGCGCGTTGCTCGCCGATGGGCGCATTGGTCGCACATGCTGCGCACATGTCTGGAGAAATTCTAACGCCGTTCCTATCGCGCTCCGAAAACGCCTGCGTTAGGGCCGAGGCATCAAAAACGATACCGGCAAAGCCGGCAGAGTGCGGGGCCTCGCAGACGTGACAGACTTGCAATTTCCTTCGCGTTCCGACACGCGACTTCGACCGCTTCAGGTGATTTTATTCGGAGCGGTCGGTGTACTTGCTCTCGGCGCCCCCGTCGGTTCCGCGCAGGCCCAGACGCAGCTTCCCTCCGTCACCGTCGATGCGCCGAGTGAGCGCACCCGTCCGGCGGCGGTTGCTTCGTCGCGACGGAGCGCGACGACACGCACCTCGCGCGCCAACCGCCGTGCTCCAGCGCAACAAGTCGCGCCCAGCGCGACCACAGCCAATTCCGGCACCGGCGAACGCGCCAATGGTCCGGTGCGCGGTTTCGTCGCGACGCGGAGCGGCACCGCCACCAAGACCGATACGCCACTGATCGAAACCCCGCAGTCGGTTTCGGTCGTTACCACCGACCAGGTGCGAAACCAGGGAGCGGTCTCGATCGGCGAGGCCTTGCGCTACACCGCCGGCGTCAGCGGCGACGTCAATGGCGGTTCGGATACGCGCTTCGGCGCCCTTCAGATCCGCGGCTTCGACACGACCATGTCAGGCCTCTACGTCGACGGCTTGCGGATTCCATCCAGCAACTACGTGCACTTCAACGGCCTCGATCCCTATGGTGCCGAGCGCCTCGAGGTTCTCAAGGGGCCGTCATCGGCGATGTACGGCGGCAGCGGCACCGGCGGTATCCTCAACTACGTCACCAAGCTGCCGACCGCGCAGCAGTTCGGCGAAGCCTCGATCTCAGGCGGCAGCTTCAACCGCTATCAGGGCCAGTTCGACATGGGCGGCCCCGCCAACAAGGAAGGAACCGTGCTGTGGCGCCTGACCGGCGTAGTTCGCGACGGCGAGACCCAGGTCGACTTCACCAAGGACAACCGCGTCTTCATCGCGCCCGCCATCACCATCAAGCCGAACGAGGATACGACCATCACGCTCCTGGCCAATTACCAGCGGGACCGGGCAGGGTGGGGCCTACAGTTCCTGCCGGCATCAGGCACGGTGTGGCCGAACAACGGCCGCACCATCCCGGTCTCGTTCTTCGCCGGCGTGCCGAGCTTCGACGCCTTCAACACCGAGATCGCGACCGTCGGCTACCAGCTCGCGCACAACTTCACCGACAACATCACGTTCCGGCAGAACCTGCGCTACGCCTATCAGCACAACGAGGAGAAGGTGTTCTACGGTGCCGGCTATACCAACGAGGCCGCGGGCCAGCTTGCGCGTTTCGGCAGCTATAGCAACTCGTACATCAACTCCTTCGCGGTGGACAATCAGCTGCAAGGCAAGTTCAACACCGGCATTTTCAGCCACACCACGCTGGTCGGGATCGACTATCGCAACACCAGGTTCCGCGACACCGCGTTTGGCGTCACCACCTCGGCCCCTGAAATCAACGTCTTCAACCCGGTCTACGGTTACGACTGGACCATCGGCGCCATGAGCGACAACACCGGTGTCAAGCAATCGCAGCTCGGACTTTATGCGCAGGACCAGATCAGGCTCGGACGGCTGTCGTTCCAGCTCGCCGGCCGCCAGGATTTCGTGACGACGCAGGTCGACAGCGGTGTCTCCAACACGTCCGTCTCGAAGGATGTCTCGGCGTTCACCGGCCGCGCCGCCGTGATGTACAATTTCGACAACGGCATCGCGCCATATTTCAGCTATTCCGAGTCGTTCCTGCCGGTCCTTGCGACCGGCCCGGGCGGCGAGTTGCTTAATCCCGAAACCGGCGTCCAGTACGAGGTCGGCGTCAAGTACCAGCCGCTCGGCTGGAATGCGCTGTTCACGTTGGCCGCCTTCGATCTGACGCGCGACAACGTCGTCGTCTATCTGCCGGCAACCAACGTCGCCGAGCAGATCGGCCAGGTGAAATCGCGCGGCGTCGAGCTCGAAGGTACGATGTCGCTCGCCGACGGCTGGAACCTGCGTGGCGCCTACGCCTATGTCGATGCCATGCTGACGCAGGATCCGGTCAATGTCGGCAAGGCGCCGGTCACCGTGCCGCTCAACCGCGCCTCGCTATGGAGCGACTACACGCTCCAGGGCGGGCCGCTCGCCGGCGTCCAGTTCGGCGGCGGCATCCGCTATGTCGGCGCGACCTGGGGCGATGACGCCAACACGTTCAAGGTGGGATCCGCGACCGTGCTGGATGCGCTGCTGGCCTACACCAGGGACAACTGGCGCTTGTCGCTGAACGTCACCAATCTCGCCGACACGCGCTACGTCGCCGCCTGCTACAGCCTGTCGGGCTGCTACTACGCCGAGGGCCGCAAGGCGATCGGTAAGCTGACCTACCGCTGGTAAGTGCGATGTGAGGATGGTCCGTCAATGGGCAGAGCAATCGCATATGGAAGACAATTCGGCAGACGGCTTTCGCGCGGCACATCCTTCGAGACGCCCGCTATCGGCGGGTTCCTCAGGATGAGGTCGTTCTTCGCGGTCAGATCGCAGCCCCTCATGGTGAGGAGCCTGCCCAAAGCGGGCGTCTCGAACCATGAGTCTGAGTCGGGATTAGGACGATGAGAGCGACATTCGGCAGGTTGCATCGCTGGGCGGGACTGCTCACGGCAGGATTCCTGTTCTTCTCCGGCATCACCGGGGCGATCATCTCCTGGGATCATGAGATCGACGACGTTCTGAACCGGCGCCTGTTCGACGTCACGAGCAATGGCGCGGCGATTCCTTCCATCGAGCTCGCCAGGCTGATCGAGCAGCGCGATCCGAGGGCGCGTGTGGTCTATCTCTTCATGACGCCAGAGCAGGGCGAGTCGCTGTGGTTCTTCGTGATGCCGCGGATCGACCCGGTGACCGGCAAGCGCTACGCGCTCGATTACAACCAGATCTTCCTCGATCCCAACACGGGCGTGGAGCTCGGCCGGCGCTATTGGGGCGCGGTGTGGCCGGTGACGCGGGAGAACTTCGTCTCGTTCCTCTACAAGCTGCACTACACGATGCACATTCCGGAGTTCTGGGGCAGCGACCGCTGGGGCATGCGCGTGCTCGGCGTGATCGCCATCATCTGGACTATTGACTGCTTCGTTGGCTTCTATCTCACGCTGCCGTCCCGGCGCAGGGCTAAGGCGGCGCGGGCGCCTGAGGTCACACGTCAGCTTGATCGCGGTTTCTGGGCGCGCTGGGCGCCGGCCTGGACCATCAAGACAAGCGGCAGCGCCTACCGGATCAATTTCGACATCCACCGCGCTTTCAGCCTCTGGACCTGGGGGCTGCTGTTCGTCATTGCCTTTACGGCGTTCTCGCTAAACCTCTATTTCGAGGTGTTTTCGCCGCTGATGAAGATGGTGTCGAACTACACGCCGACGCCGTATGAGCAGCGGCCGTACCGCGATCTCGACGACCCCATCGAGCCAAAAGTCACCTTTGCCGACATCGCGGCGCGCGCCGCCGCCGACGGCAAGGCGCGCGGGTGGACCACTCCGGTCGGCTCGATCAATTACGGCCCCGCCCATGGCGTCTATGCGGCGGCCTTCTTCCATCCCGGCGACGACCACGGCGCCGGCGGCGTCGGCCCGGCGCAGCTCTACTACGACAGCGAGGACGGGCGCCCGATCGGCGAAAAGCTGCCCTGGGTCGGCACCGCCGCCGATCTCTTCGTGCAGGCGCAATTTCCGCTGCATTCGGGCCGCATCGTCGGGCTGCTCGGCCGCATCCTGATCTCAATCATGGGCCTGGTGGTGGCGGCGCTCTCGGTCACCGGCGTCGTGATCTGGTGGCGCAAGCGCCGCGCGCGTGTCCACGTACGTGAGGGCGCCGCGGTACGCCTGAACCGGCAGCTCACGCCGGCGGGGTAGGGGCCTGGGCCTGCCCGACCTGGATGAACCTTCACGCGGGACAAAGGCACAAAGACTGGAGACGGCCCTTGCCTCGTGGGATCGTAATGAAGTGGCTTACCTTGCTCTGCCTGCTCGTATTCGCCACCGACGCAAATGCAGCCGCGCCCGAGCAGCACTATCTCGATCTACGCGATCGCTACATCGCAAAATTCTCGATGGCTGCGGAGAATGACGAAAACTACAAGCAGCACGATGCGGCGCTGAAGGAGCTCGCAGGCGTGTTGCGCGGCCTGATCGGGCCAGTCACGATCAAGGGGCTTTCGGCGGAAGGGACGTCCAACGCGGACACGCTGTACAAGGGTGACTCCGGCTTCGGCCATCTCGACGGGCTCGGTTTCGCATCCCAAGCCGACAAGACCCAAGCCGTGGTGACGACCATTGCGCTGCTCAGGCACTGGCTGCGCGAGCATCGCGAGGACGGCATGCCGCAGGAGATCGGCGTCGCCTTCAAGTCGGACCGCTTCTACTACAATGCGATCCAGGACGCGGCTTTCGCCAAATATGCCGAGCTGCCGATCACCAAGCCCGCGGGGGCAAGCGTCGCGGTCGCCGTGCTGGGCGTGCGCGGCAATGGCGATCTGAAGGGGCCGCCGGACGAAATCGACGTCGTCGCGATCCAGCGCGAGAAGGTCTTCTTCATGGCAGCACGGGACGCCGTGAAGACGGCGCCGATCCCGGCTTGCGAGAAGGTCTGGAATCAGATGATGGCCAAACCCATCGACAAGAAGGACCCGCGCGGCGACATGACCCGCGAAGACAACGCGATGACCGCCTACACCCAATGCTTCGCCAAGGCGGCGCCAAGCCAGAGCTGGTTCGCGGCGGCCGTCAAGAGAGCGCAGAGCCAGCTCGATCTGCTGCCGCTGCCCTAAAGCGCACTGCCGCCGCGATTCCACCCACGGCCGCCCTCACCAAAAATCTCGCACCCCGTCGGCGTCACGGCCACAGTGTCCTCGAGCTTGATGAAGCCGCGCTTCGGATGCTTCATCGTGGTCTCGATCGACACCACCATGCCGGCTTCCAGCGGCTGCCGGGCATCGACGTCGTCATAGGGAACGGGACCCTTGGCGGTCAGGCGAGGGGCCTCGTGGCTGACCAGGCCCATGCCGTGGGCGAGGAAATCGGTGCAGTCGCGCTGGCTGATCCGGGCGAGCTGGCGCTCAGCCGACACGTAGATGTCGCCGCCAAGGGCGCCGGGCCGAACCGCGGCGAAGGCGGCGCGCTGGACAGCCTCGATCTCCGCCAGCAGATCCTTCAGCTCGGCGTCCGGCTCGCCGAGCACGGCCATCCGTGCGAGGTCACCGATATAGCCGTGATAGTTGCCGCCGGAATCCAGCGACAGCACATCGCCTTGCTCCCAGCGCTGCGCCGACGGCGCCCGGTTGTGGCTGCTGCCGCAGGCCAGCAGGCAATATTCGAAGGTGAGCCCGCGGTTGACCTCGGCGACGCGCAGAGCGTCGGACAGTTGCTGCTTGGTGGTGCCGGGGCCGTGCCCGGCGATCACCGCCAGCATCGAGGCGATCACCAATTCTGATGCGGTCTTCAGCTTGGCCAGTTCGTCCGCGGACTTGACCGCGCGCAACCGCTCCAGCACTAGGAGGGCGTCCTTGAGCTCGGCGCCGGGCAGGGCGTCGGCAAGCGCCCGGCCCGCATCCATCGGCAGGAACGCCATCTCGACCCCGACGCGCCGCATAGGCACGCCTGCGTCCTTTAAGGCGCTCACGGCCCGCGTGACGGCGTCGACGGAGCCATTGGACTCGGTCCGGACTTGCGGCACCCAGGGCGGCGCCACGGCGCGCTGATGGGTCTCGAGGCGGTGGCCGACGTAGACGGATTTGCCGGGCGCGCCCTTGGGATAGACCAGCACCGGCAGATAGCGGCTGACGCCCAGTGCGTCCATGTAGTCGAAGAAGATCGCGCGCTCGGCCCCTAACAGGTACTGCACATTGTGCTTGGAGGTCGCGATCAGGACGTCTAGGCCGGCGGCCTCCATCAGGCGATCGAGCTTGGCGGCGTCGAACGGAATGGCGCGGGACTCGGCTCCGCAGGCGGCGTGCTCCTGCATGACGTACCTCCGTTTCTCGATGGCGGCCGGTTTGAACGGCCTGTTTTCCTGTGAGACGCTGATTGTAGGTCGACGGCAAGGGTTTGGGCATCGTGAATTCAGCCGGCCTGGCGAGATCCCAGCGCATTCCGGCCTTGGACCGGTGAATGTGCACGCACACGATATTTGATCTTGATCGCCGCCGCGCGCGTCGATTCGACGGCGTCGATGGAACTCGGACGTGTCGAGACGGTTGCCTTGCCGGTCCGAAACTGAACGGGAAGAACAATTGAACCGCCGCCATTTCTTGGAAGCCTCGGCACTGATGCCATTGGCGACATCTCTACCTGGTGCATTCTCTGCGGCATTGGCGCTGGAGGTCCCGTTCGGGGCCTCCTATGTGCGCGAGCTAGCCCGCAATATGGCGAGTAAGCCGTTTGAGGCACCGGAGGAAAAGCTCCCGGACGCGATCAAGGATCTCAACTACGATCAGTATCGGTCAATTCGCTTCCTGCCGGAGCGGGCGCTTTGGCGCAGCGAGAAACTGCCTTTCGAGGTCCAGTTTTTCCACCGCGGCTTTTTCTACAAGAACAGGGTCGACTTTTACGAGGTCTCGGGTGGACGAGCTGCGCCGATCCGGTACCGGCGAGACGATTTTGCGTTCGGCGACAAGATCGGCCCGGTGCCGGATGTCGATCTTGGATTTGCCGGCTTTCGCATTCACACCCCGATGAACCGGGCCGACTACTATGATGAGGTTTGCGTTTTTCTCGGCGCCAGCTACTTCCGCGCCGTTGCTAAAGGCGAGACCTATGGGCTGTCCGCGCGCGGTCTTGCGATCGACACCGGCGAGGCCAAGGGAGAGGAGTTTCCCTTCTTCAAGGCCTTCTGGCTGGAGAAGCCAGCATCCGGTGCCACATCCATCGTGGTTCACGCGCTGCTCGATAGCAAGAGCGCAACGGCAAGCTACCGATTCACGATCAGGCCTGGCGCAACCACGGTCTTCGACGTCGAGATGGCGCTCTATCCGCGGGTCGACCTGCAACATGCTGGACTTGCGCCGATGACGAGCATGTTCTTTTTCGGTCCGAACGATCGGCAGAATGTCGACGACTTCCGCCCCGCGGTGCACGACTCCGATGGCCTTGCGATTTTCAACGGAAAGGGCGAGCAGCTCTGGCGTCCACTCAACAATCCACGCGACCTGCAGGCCAGCACGTTCAATGATCTCAACCCTCGGGGCTTCGGCCTGATGCAGCGGGAGAAGAACTTCTTTGCCTACGAGGACATCGAATCGCGCTTTGAGCGTCGGCCAAGCCTCTGGGTCGAACCGATAGGAGATTGGGGCGAGGGCAGCATGGTCCTTTTCGAGATCCCGACCAAGGAGGAAATTCACGACAACATCGCGGCATTCTGGCGTCCGAAAGCGGCCATTCCGGCCAAAAGCGAGAACAATTACACCTATCGACTGCACTGGGGTTCCGATGTGCCGAAACCCAATTCGCTGGCCCGGTTCACCCGCACAGGCGTCGGCACGCGAGGCGATGACAGCAAGCTGTTCGTGCTCGAACTTGGCGGCGACAGGCTGAAGGAGCTCGATCCTGACAAGGTGAAGGGCGCCGTCAGCGCGGGCAAATCCGAGATCAGCAATGTGGTCACACAGCCAAATCCCGAAACCGGCGGCTGGCGCCTGAGCTTTCAATGCGCAGTCAAGGATGCACCGATCGAGTTGAGGGCGGTCTTGATGCAGGGCGATCAACCCCTATCCGAAGTTTGGGTTTACCGATGGGCGCCCTGACGACCTCGCCTGCGCTCGGGTCTGACCATAGCGTTCGGTATCTCCCGGATGAAACGCCTCTCCCGATGCCGCCATGTCAATTGGACGGGAGCACCGATGCAAAGCCGGCGCGACAGCGGGCCAGCGGAGCGGTTGCAGCGCGGCGCCTGTTCATTTTTGGCGGAACGATCGCGATTACCGCTGGGGGCGCCTTTGAGATGTACGATGTTCTCAAAGTTGGCGGCGTCACGGTGCTCGAAGGGATTGTGCTTGCGCTATTCCTCGTGTTGCTCGCCTGGATCGCGTTTTCATTCATGTCTTCACTGGCCGGCTTCGTTGTGCTGCTGCGACGCCGACAGGATGTGCTGCCAATCGACAGCCACGGTCCGCTGCCAGCGATCACCGGCCGAACGGCCATGCTGTTGCCGACCTATAACGAGGATCCCCATCATCTCACGGCCCGGCTCCGCGCCATGCACGAGTCGATCGGCGAGACCGGACATGCCGCGTTGTTCGATTGGTTTCTTCTCAGTGACACGACGGACCCGGACATCTGGATCAGTGAGGAGCTTGCATTCCTGGAATTGCAGCGGAACTGTGGTTCCGGCCGTCTCTACTATCGGCACCGATCCGACAACACCGCTCGGAAGTCCGGCAACATCGCCGAATGGGTGAGGCGCTTCGGCGGCGCTTACGACTGCATGATCATTCTCGACGCGGACAGCCTGATGAGCGGAGATACCATCGTTCGGCTGGTGCACGCGATGGAAACAAACCCGCAAGCCGCGCTAATCCAGACGCTTCCCATCGTCGTCAATGCGCGCACCCTGTTCAGCCGGCTTCAGCAGTTCTCCAGTCGTCTGTACGGCCCGTTGATCGCTGCTGGGAACGCCTGGTGGCACGTCTCCGAGGGCAACTATTGGGGACACAATGCCATCATCCGGATGAAGGCTTTCGCGCAGGAGGCGGGCTTACCCGAACTGCGCGGGAGGAAGCCGTTCGGTGGGCACATCCTCAGTCACGATTTTGTCGAAGCGGCACTGATGCGACGGGCCGGGTGGGGGATCTTCATGGCCCCCGCACTGGGCGGCAGCTTCGAGGAGGTGCCGCCGTCATTGCTGGATTTTGCCGCCAGAGACCGTCGCTGGTGTCAGGGCAATCTCCAACATCTCGCCGTTCTGCCGGCCCGTGGTTTGCACTGGGTATCCAGGCTTCACCTGTTGACCGGGATCGGCTCTTACTTGACCGCCCCGCTGTGGCTGCTGTTTCTATTGCTCGGAATTCTCATCTCTCTGCAGGCCTACTTCGTCAAGCCAGAATACTTTCCCAAAGGTTTTGCATTGTTTCCGACGTGGCCCGCACAGGATCCCGTGCTTGCCGCCTGGGTCTTTGCCGCGACCATGGGGCTCCTCATTCTGCCGAAGCTATTGGCATATCTTGTTCTGCTCACGAAACGTGCGGAACGGCAGGCCTTTGGTGGCGGATTTCGCGTCCTGGCGGCGGTCATCGCCGAGAGCCTGCTTGCAGCACTGATTGCTCCGTCCATGATGATCTTTCAATCGACCGCCGTGGCGGAGATCCTGCTTGGGCGTGATGCCGGCTGGCAGGTCCAACGGCGAAGCGACGGCGGGATCAGACGCGAGGAGGTCTATCGCAAATTCGCCGTCCCGAGTTTGTGCGGGATGGCGATGGCGGCAAGTGCCTACGCCGTTTCGCTGCCGCTGCTGCTCTGGATGTCGCCGGTGATCATTGGCCTCGCTCTTGCCATTCCGATCGGCCTCGTCACGTCGGCACCAACGAGAATGGCGCGCCTGTTTGCGACCCCTGAGGATAATCTCTCGCCGGCAGTGTTGACACGGGCGAGAGAGCTTGCCTGCTTGCCCCGGATCGAGGTTCCCGGAGCTCTGTTGGCGCTCTGGCAAAACCCCGGGCTGCTGAGAGCGCACATGGAGTCACTGGAGCCGCCGCCGCGCAAATCGCGAGGGATCGACGTGGACCTCGCGATTGCCCGTGCGAAGATTGAGCAAAGCGACAGTTTCCAGGAGGTCGTAGCCAGCCTCAGCGCACGCGAGACATTTGCCGTGCTGAAGCACCGGGTCGCCCTTGAGCAGGTCATGAAACTGCAGTGAGCTGCTGCGCCCGCACGCCATTTTGTCGGCCGGTGCCTGAATGCACGAGGGCAGCGTTTTGCGGGGGCGGGCGCAAATTCGCGGCACTTGGATCTGGTCTGCGCATCCTAACCTATGATTCGCATAAGGTATATTATGGAATATATTTATATACAATCAGATCAATAATTTAGCCAAAGTTCCTGCTACCGTACCTTCGCTCGGATGCCGGTTTCGCGCTGCGCCTCGATCGGCCCCCAGCTCTTGACGGCTACTGTGCAGGGGTTGTTTTTCACATTTTGAATCCCGGCCCATCGCTGCGAAAGCCGATATTGCCGTGACGTTGTCCGGCTGCAATAAGCGAAGCCTCGCGAGATCGCAGATGACCTTCTGACCCGACGTTCGTATAGGTTTGCGTCTCACAACAAAAACAAACCTTCCGAGGAAGCAGACCCATGAGCTTTTCCCGACGCACGCTTCTCAAGGCCTCCGCCGCGACTGCGGTCCTGGGTGGCATCGGCGCGCCCCATGTGGCACGCGCCCAGAGCGCCGAGTTCACCTACAAATACGCCAACAACCTGCCGGACACCCATCCTTTGAACGTGCGCGCCAAGGAGATGGCGGCGGCGATCAAGAGCGAGACAGGCGGCAAGTTCGACCTTCAGATCTTCCCGAACAACCAGCTCGGCTCCGACACCGACATGTTGAGCCAGATCCGCTCCGGCGGGGTCGAATTCTTCACGCTGTCCGGCCTGATCCTGGCGACCTTGGTGCCGGCGGCTTCGATCAACGGCATCGGTTTCGCATTCCCGGACTACGACACGGTCTGGAAGGCCATGGACGGCGACCTCGGCGGCTATGTCCGCGGCGAGATCAAGAAGGCGGGTCTCGAGGTCATGGACAAGATCTGGGACAACGGCTTCCGCCAGATCACGTCGTCGAGCAAGCCGATCGCCGCTCCGGACGATCTGAAGAGCTTCAAGATCCGCGTGCCGGTGTCGCCGCTGTGGACCTCGATGTTCAAGGCGTTCGACGCCGCGCCCGCCTCGATCAATTTCAGCGAGGTCTATTCCGCGCTCCAGACCAAGATCGTCGAGGGCCAGGAGAACCCGCTGGCGATCATCTCGACCGCAAAACTCTACGAGGTGCAGAAATACTGCTCGCTGACCAACCACATGTGGGACGGCTTCTGGTTCCTGGCCAACCGCCGCGCCTGGGAAAAGCTGCCGGAGGATATCCGCAAGGTCATCGCCAAGAACATCAATGCCGCCGCCATCAATGAGCGCGCTGACACGGCCAAGCTGAACGCCAATCTGCAGCAGGAGCTGGCCGCCAAGGGCCTGACCTTCAACCAGCCCACGGTTGCGCCGTTCCGCGACAAGCTGCGCACGGCGGGTTTCTATGCCGAGTGGAAAGGCAAATATGGCGAGCAGGCCTGGGACCTTCTGGAGAAGGCTGTCGGCAAGCTGTCGTAACGCGTCGGGGCCGTCATGGCTCATATCGAGGTTGAAGTGACCGCAGTGGCGGGCGAGGCGGCTGTTCAGTCCCCTCGCCGACCTACGCTGCTGGCTTCGCTGGAACGCGCGCTCGGCCTCATCGTCGAAATCCCGGCGGCGATCCTGGTGGTCGCCGAGATCGTGATCCTGTTTGCCGGCGTGGTGGCGCGCTACGGCCTGCACCGACCGCTGATCTGGTCGGACGAGCTCGCCTCGATCCTGTTCCTGTGGCTGGCCATGCTGGGCGCGGCCGTGGCGTTCCGTCGCTCGGAGCACATGCGCATGACCGCGATCGTCGCCAGCGCAAGGCCGGCGATGCGGGCCTGGCTCGATCTGGTCGCAACCTGCGCCGCGCTGGCCTTCCTGGCGCTGGTCGTCTGGCCGTCCTGGGACTACGCCTACGAAGAAAGCTACATCACCACGCCGGCGCTCCAGATCTCGAATATGTGGCGGGCCGCCGCGCTCCCGGCCGGCATCTGCCTAATGGCGGCGTTTGCGCTGTTGCGACTGATGCGCGCGGCCGATTACCAGATCGTTGCGGCCGCCGTGGTGTCGGTTGCCGTCGTGATCGGCCTGTTCTGGCTGGCGGAGCCGGCCTTGCGGCCGCTCGGCAATCTCAACCTCGTCATCTTCTTCGTCGGTGTCGCCGGCTTCTGCGTCTTTGCCGGGGTTCCCATTGCGTTCGGCTTTGGCCTGGCCATCTTCGGATATCTGGCGCTGACAACGCGGACGCCGGTGATGGTGCTGGTCGGGCGGATGGACGAGGGCATGAGCCACCTCATTCTGCTCTCGGTGCCACTATTCGTGTTTTTGGGGCTGCTAATCGAGATGACCGGCATGGCCCGCGCCATGGTGGCATTCCTGGCGAGCTTGCTCGGCCATGTCCGCGGCGGCCTGCATTATGTCCTGGTCGGGGCCATGTACTTGGTCTCTGGCATCTCCGGCGCCAAGGCTGCCGACATGGCCGCCGTTGCCCCTGTATTGTTCCCGGAAATGAAGCAGCGCGGCGCGCGCCCCGGCGATCTCGTCGCGCTTCTTGCGGCTACAGGTGCCCAAACTGAGACCATCCCGCCGAGCCTGGTGCTGATTACCATTGGCTCGGTAACGGGCGTCTCGATCGCCGCACTGTTCACCGGCGGCCTATTGCCCGGCGTGGTGCTCGCGATCACGCTCTGCATGCTGGTGCGGTGGCGGTACCGCCGCGAGGACATGAGCCACGTCCGCCGCGCCAAGGCTTCCGAGATCGGTAAGACCTTCATCATCGCCCTGCCCGCACTCGCGCTGCCCTTCGTGATCCGCTACGCCGTGGTCGAGGGCATCGCGACGGCGACCGAAGTTTCCACCATCGGCATCGTCTACGGCACCCTCGTCGGCCTCCTGGTCTATCGCCGCTTCGACTGGCGACGGCTGTTTCCGATGCTGGTCGAGACCGCGGCGCTGTCCGGTGCCATCCTCCTGATCATCGGCACGGCGACCGGCATGGCCTGGGGCCTGACCCAATCCGGCTTCTCGCGCTCGCTGGCGGCGGCCATGACCGGATTGCCGGGCGGGTCGGCCACCTTCATCGCCGTCTCGATCCTGGCCTTCACCATCCTCGGCAGCGTGCTGGAGGGCATTCCGGCGATCGTGCTGTTCGGACCGTTGTTGTTTCCGATCGCGCGCGCCGTCGGCGTGCATGAGGTGCACTACGCCATGGTGATCATTCTGGCGATGGGTATCGGGCTATTCGCCCCGCCCTTCGGCGTCGGCTATTATGCCGCCTGCGCTATCGGACGCGTCGATCCGGCCGAGGGCATCAGGCCGATCTGGGGCTATCTGCTGGCGCTGCTGGTGGGATTGATCATCGTCGCGATCTTCCCCTGGATCTCGATTGGATTCCTTTGACGCGGCGTGAAGGAGGGTGTCGATGAGTAAGCGGCAGAACCAGTACAATGTCGGCCTGGACAAGACCCCCGCCAACTACGTCCCGCTGAGCCCGCTGAGCTTCCTCGCGCGCAGCGCGGCCGTCTATCCCGACCACGTCAGCGCCGTCTATGAGGGTCGCAGCTTTACCTGGGCGCAGGCCTACGCGCGCTGCCGGCGCTTTGCGTCTTACCTCGCCGGCAAGGGCATCGGTGTCGGCGACACCGTCGCGGCGATGCTGCCGAACATCCCGGCGATGAACGAAGCTCATTTCGCGGTGCCGATGACCGGCGCCGTGCTCAACGCGCTCAACATCCGCCTCGATGCGGCCTCGATCGCGTTTCAGCTTGATCATGGCGGCGCCAAGATCATCCTGGTCGATCCCGAATTTGCCGCCGTTATCACTGATGCGCTGTCGCAGATGAGCGGACCAAAACCGTTCGTGATCGACGTCGACGACGCCGCTTTCACGGGCGGCGGACGCATCGGTGAGATCGAATATGAGGCGGCCGTCGCGCAGGGCGATCCGACCTTCACTGCAATCCCACCGAACGACGAATGGGATGCGATTGCGCTGAGCTACACTTCGGGCACAACCGGAAATCCCAAGGGTGTCGTCACCCATCATCGCGGCGCCTATCTGAACGCCGTCAGCAATATCCTCGCCGGCCAACTCGGCCAGCATCCGGTCTATCTGTGGACGCTGCCGATGTTCCACTGCAACGGCTGGTGCTTCCCCTGGACCATTGCGGCGGCTGCCGGCATCAATGTGTGCCTGCGCAAGGTCGAGCCCACGAAGATCTTCGAGCTGATCAAAAATCACGGCGTCACCCACATGTGCGGGGCACCGATCGTCTACAACACGCTGATCAACGCGCCCGATGCTCCCAAAGGCGATGCGGCCCGCCGCGTCGTCGGCCTGATCGCCGGCGCCGCACCGCCGGTCGCCGTGCTCGAAGGCGCGGAAAACATCGGCATCAAGCTCACGCATGTCTATGGGCTGACCGAAGTCTACGGCCCCGCCTCCGTCTGCGCCGAGCAGCCAGGCTGGGATGAGCTGCCTGCCGCCGAGCGCGCCCGGATGAAGCGCCGGCAGGGCGTGCCCTACCCGCTCGAGGAAGCCGTCACCGTCATCAATCCGCAGACCATGCAGGAGGTGCCGCGCGACGGTGAGACCATTGGCGAAGTCATGTTCCGCGGCAACATCGTGATGAAGGGTTACCTGAAAAACGAGAAGGCGACGAAGGAAGCTTTCGAAGGCGGCTGGTTTCACACCGGCGATCTCGGCGTGCTCGACGAGCACGGCTATGTCATCATCAAGGACCGCTCCAAGGACATCATCATTTCCGGCGGCGAGAACATCTCTTCGGTCGAGGTGGAGGACATCCTCTACAAGCATCCCGCCGTGCTGTTTGCCGCCGTGGTCGCAAAGCCCGATCCGAAATGGGGCGAGGTGCCCTGCGCCTTCGTCGAGTTGAAGGCCGGCGCCAGCGCAACGGAGGCCGACATCATCGCCTTCTGCCGCAGCCAGATGTCGGGCTTCAAGACACCCAAGGCCGTGGTGTTCGGGCCTATCCCGAAGACCTCGACCGGCAAGATCCAGAAATTCCTGCTGCGCAACGAGGTGGGATCGGCGAAGGCGATTTCGGCGTGAGCCGAGCATCAGTCGCGAGCGCCTTCACCTAGAAGCCCGGATAGACGCCGCGCTGCTAGGTGCTGTCCCGATTCACATCTTCTTATACGCCTCGATCAACGCCTGGCCGTCGGCTCCGGCCTTCTTGAGCCAGTCGGCGGTGAGCTGCTCGCCAACCTTCTGAAAGCCCGCCTTCAGCGCCGGGCTCGGCGGCTCGACCGTCATGCCCTTGGCCTTAAGCTGATCGATGTACCAATTGGCCTTCTCTTCCCAAGCCTTCCAGCCGCGCGTTTCCGCGGTTGCTGCGGCCTTGAGGATGGCCTCCTGGGTCGACTTATCGAGCGCCTCGAACGCGGCCTTGTTGACGAAGGTGTAGTCCTTCGGGATCCATGCCTGCACGTCGTAGAAATATTTCAAGGACTCCCAGGCCTTTGCATCATAGCCTGTGCCGCCCGACGACATGAAGGAATTCACCACGCCGGTGGCGAGCGCCTGCGGCAGCTCGGCGGCCTGGATCGTTACCGACTGGGCGCCGACCAGTTCGCCGATCCGCGCCGTTCCCACATTGTAGGCGCGCCATTTCAGGCCCTTCATGTCCTCGATCGTGGCGAGCGGCTTGTTGACGTAGACGCCCTGCGGCGCCCACGGCACGGCGAACAGGAGTTTCACGCCCTGCGCGTCGAGCTTCTTTGCAATCGCGGGCTTGGAGGCCTGATACAGCTTCATCGCCTCCGGGAAGCTCGTCGCAAGGAACGGCACGACGTCGATCCCGAAGACCGGATCCTCGTTCTCGTGGATCGACAGCAGCACTTCACCCATCTGGGTCTGCCCGGTCATCACTGCGCGCTTGATGTCGGGCGCCTTGAACAGCGAGGCGCCCGGATGAACGGTGATCACGAGCTTACCCGAGGTGGCGGCTTCGACGTCCTTGGCGAAGGCGACCAGATTTTCCGAGTGCGGATTGTCGGCCGGGTATGCCGCCGGCAGATTCCATTTGGTCTGGGCCAACGCCGGTGTCGCGGCCAACAAGACGCCGGCGATCAAACTTGCGCGAAATAAACGAGACTTCATCGGACTTCTCCTCACGGTCAAATTGATAGCCTGGCGCGATCAGTCGGGAAACGCGAGCTTGGGCAGAAACAGCACGATCTGCGGATATTCCGTGATGATGAACACCGCGGCGAGCAGCAGGACAAAGAACGGGAACGCCGCCCGCGCGACGGTGAAGGTATCACGACCGCTCATGTTCTGTAGCACGAACAGGTTGAAGCCAACGGGCGGGGTGATCTGCGCCATCTCGACGTGAATGATGAGGTAGACTCCAAACCAGACCAGGTCGAGCCCGGCCTGCCTGACCATGGGCAGCACGATGACGGCGGTCAGCACGATCATCGAGATGCCGTCGATCAGGCATCCGAGAATGATGTACATGATGCTCAGATACAGCGCGAGCATGCCGGGTGTCAGCTCCTGCCCCTGGACCCAGGTGGCGAGCGCCGCCGGGATACCGGTATAGGCCATTGCCGCCGTGGTATAGGCGGCACCTGCCAGGATCAGCATGATCATGCAGGTCAGGCGCGTCGCGCTCATGATGCTTTCGAGGAAGTTCCTGCGCGTGAGCGTGCCGCTCCACCACGCCAGCAGCAGCGCGCCCGTAACGCCCCAGGCCGCGCACTCGGTCGCCGTTGCAAAGCCGAGCACGAGCGAGAGGAAGACGGCGAGGATCAGCAGCAGGCAGGGCGCGAGCCGCGCCGACTCGCGCAGCTTCTGCCGGAATGGCATCGGAGGATCGCGGGGCGGAATCTTCTTGGGATTGAGCACTGACCAGATGATGATGTAGCCGGAATAGAGCGCCATCACGAGCACCCCCGGCAGGAAGCCGCCCAAAAACACTTGCAGCACGGATACGTTCGCCGTGACCGCGTAGACCACCATCGGGATCGACGGCGGAATCAACAGGCCAAGGGTGCCGGAGCCTGCCAGCGAACCGAGGCTGAGGCCCTTGTCGTAGCCGCGCTTGTCGAGCTCGGGCAACGCAATCTTGCCGATGGTCGCGCAGGTCGCAGCCGAAGAACCCGACACCGCCGCGAAGATACCGCAGCCGATCACGTTCACATGCGTCAGCCGTCCCGGCAGCCACTGAACCCAGGGCGACAGGCCGCGGAACATCTCCTCCGATAATTTGGTGCGGAACAGAATCTCTCCCATCCAGATGAACAGCGGCAAGGCGGCCAAAGTCCAGGACGCGCTCGCGCTCCAGGTGGTTGTCGCAAGCACCGTGCCGAGCGGCAGGCTCGTGGTCAGCGCCATCGCGACGAAGCCGACGAGCCCGAGCGATACCGCGATCCAGACACCGCTCGCCAGGAACAGGATCATGACGCCGAGCAGAATGAACGACAGTTCGATCATGCCGAGATTGGCCATCGTCAACCTCCGCCGCCCTGCGAGATGCGCTCGATGAATTCGTCCGGCGTTTCGTCCGGAGAGCCCTTCTCATAGCTGGGCCGCCCCCCGCGGATGACGCTGACCAACTCATCGATGAGCGCAATGGAGAGGATGACGAGGCCGCCGGCAAAGCCGAGCTGCGGAATCCAGAGCGGGAGCGCGACCACGCCCTGCGCCACATCGTTGAAGCGCCAGGAGTCGTAGGTCATCTGCACCGCGTGCCGGGTGAAGTAGAGAATGAAGGCCGTCGCAATACCGAGCGCCACGATCTCCGCGGTCTGCTTGGTTCGCCCGTGCAACTTCTCCAACAGCAGACCGACGCGGATCATCTCGCCGCGCTTGAAGGTGTGGGCGAGTCCGAGGAAAGCCATCGCAGCCATGCACCACGACGCGAAATCGTCACCGGCTGGAATGTTGAGGGCAAACTGCCGCCCGATCGACATGATCATCATGATCGCGAAGATCGCGACCAGGAAGACGCCGGCCGCGTAGCCCGCGCCAAGATAGAGAAGGTCCAGAGCGCGTCGGACCAATCCAACAGCCGCCGCATCGTTGCCGTGCCCTGCCAACGTGGTCCCCATCCTCTGCGGCTCAATCGAACCCGGCGTTATTGCAGGTTCTGCTTGATTATCGCCACCATCCAACGTCTGTCTTTGAGACGTTAGACCAACACGATGGGGCTAGCGAAAGCAAGGAGCATGCCGGCCTGCGGCACAATTTCTGCCGGATACGCTCAGTGCGTCTCCAGCCGTAGGCCGTCATAGGCCGGCACCACGCCTGCCGGCAGCGATTGCCGGATCACCTCATAGTCGACGTCGGCCGTCATATTGGTGATGATGGCGCGCTTCGGCTTGAAGCGCTCGATCCAGGACAATGCATCGTTGATGCTGAAATGGCTGGAATGGCCAGTGTAGCGCAGGCCGTCGACGATCCAGAGATCGAGATTTTCCAGCGCGCCCCAGCTCTCGCGCGGGATGTCGTTGAGGTCGGGCGTATAGGCAGCGTTGCCGATGCGAAAGCCGAGTGCGGGGATCTGGCCGTGCTGGACCAGGAAGGCCGTCAGCGTCACCGCGCCGCCCTTTCCCAGGATGGTCTGGCTCTCGCCCGCCTCGATCGAATGGCGGGTCAGGATGGGCGGATAGTCGCTACCCTCGGGCGAGATAAAGCAATAGGAGAACCGCGCCATAATATCCTTGGCGGTCGACTGGTTGAAATAGGTCGGAATGCGCCGGCGCATGTGCAGCACGACCGAGCGCAGATCGTCCATGCCATGGGTCTGGTCGGCATGCTCATGGGTCAGGAACACCGCGTCAATGTGATCGACATTGGTATCGATCAATTGCTCGCGCAAATCGGGCGAGGTGTCGATGACGATCCGCGTGGTGCCGTGCTCGGCGGCCTGCTCGACCAGCAGCGAGCAGCGGCGGCGGCGGTTCTTCGGGTTTGCAGGATCACACGCGCCCCAGCCGAGCGCCGGGCGCGGCACGCCGGCCGAGGAGCCGCAACCCAGGATCGTCAGCGTCAGTGTCATGCGGCTCCCGGTCTTAAGCTTTCACCTTGGAGAACAGGCGGAAGAAGTTTTCGGTGGTCTGGCGCGAGATCTCCTCGAGCGACACGCCGCGCGTTTCGGCGAGCACCTTGGCGACCTCGACCACATAGGCCGGCTCGTTGCGTTTTCCCCGGAACTTGCCGGGCGCAAGGTAGGGAGAATCCGTCTCAACCAGAATACGATCGGACGGCACTTCGGCCGCGAGCGCGCGCAGCGCTTCCGACTTCTTGAAGGTCAGGATGCCCGTGAAGCCGATATACAGCCCGAGCGATACTGCCTTCAGCGCAAGTTCGCGACCGCCCGTGTAGCAATGCAGCACCGCGCGAAACGATCCGCTTGCTGCCTCCTCTTCCAGGATGCGGGCGCAATCCTCGTCTGCCTCGCGGGTGTGGATCACGAGCGGCAGGCCGGTCGCGCGGGCGGCCGCTATGTGGCTGCGAAAGCCCCTCGCCTGCGCCTCTGGCGCGCCATTGTCGTAGAAATAGTCAAGCCCGGCTTCCCCGAGCGCGACGACCTTGGGATGCTGCGTCAGCGCGATCAGCTCGTCCGGCGAAGTACTGTCCTCCTCATCCGCGTTGTGCGGATGAGTGCCAACCGAGCAATAGACGTCGTCGTAGCGCTCAGCGATGGCAAGCAGCTCCTTCAGCTTGCGCACCCGCGTCGAGATCGTGACCATGCGGCCGACGCCAGCCGCACGCGCACGCGACACGATTCCGTCGAGATCATCCGCAAAATCCGGAAAATCCAGATGGCAGTGGCTGTCGACCAACATCGCGCGAACCTCAGGCCGCCGGCTCAACATAGCGCGGGAAAGCCGGCCTCGGCGCCGGCAACGTCGTGCCGGGCGCAATCCGCTTCGTGCCGCCGAGCGCGGCAAAGTTGCGCTCTCCTTCCGGGATGCCGAGGCTGTCGAGCAGCAAGCCCGAAGCGGTCGGCATCGCCGGCTGGGTCAGGATCGCGATCTGGCGCACGACTTCCGCGGTGACGTAGAGCACGGTCTTCTGCCTGACAGGATCGGTCTTGGCGAGCGCCCACGGCGCTTCGCCCGCAAAGTAGCGGTTGGCTTCCGCCACTACGGCCCATACGGCGTTAAGCCAGTGGTGGATCTGCTGCGTCGCCATTGCCTCGCGGGACACCGCCAGCATGCCGTCGGCCTGCGACAGGATCGCCTTGTCGTTGTCGCTAAACGCACCTGGCTCCGGCAGCACGCCAGCGAACTGCTTGGCGATCATCGACAGCGAGCGCTGCGCGAGGTTGCCGAGATCGTTGGCGAGATCGGCATTGATGCGCGCGACGATGGCCTCGTGGCTGTAGCTGCCGTCCTGGCCGAACGGCACCTCGCGCAGGAAGAAATAGCGCATCTGATCGACGCCATACAGGTCGGCGAGGTTGAAGGGATCAACGACGTTGCCGACCGACTTCGACATCTTCTCGCCCCTGCTGAACAGGAAGCCGTGGGCATAGACCCGCTTCGGCAGCGGAATGCCGGCTGACAGTAGGAACGCCGGCCAGTAGACCGCGTGGAAGCGGATGATGTCCTTGCCGATGATGTGCACGTCGGCCGGCCAGTAGCGCCAGTTCTTGTCGTTCTCGTCGGGAAAGCCGACACCGGTGATGTAGTTGGTCAGCGCGTCGACCCAGACATACATCACGTGCTCTTCGTCGCCGGGCACCTTGACGCCCCAGTCGAAGGTGGTGCGCGAGATCGAGAGATCGCGCAGGCCGCCTCGTACGAAGCTCACCACCTCGTTCCGGCGCGAGTCCGGGCCGATGAATTCGGGATGGTCTTCGTAGAGCTTCAGAAGTTTGTCCTGATAGGCCGACAGGCGGAAGAAGTAGCTCTTCTCCTCGACCCACTCGACCGGCGTGCTCTGCGGCCCAAGGCGCACCCCGTCGTCGTTTACGCGCGTCTCATCCTCGGCGTAATACGCCTCGTCCCGCACCGAGTACCAGCCGGCATAGGTATCGGCATAGATGTCGCCGTTCGCAGCCATGCGCCGCCAGATCTCCTGGCTGGAGCGATGGTGCTGCTCTTCGGTGGTGCGGATGAAGCGATCGAACGACACGTTCAGACGCTGGTCCATCGCCTTGAAACGGCCGGCGTTGCGAGCGGCGAGCGCGGCCGGGGCGAGCCCCTCGTTCTGCGCGGTCTGGATCATCTTCAGGCCGTGCTCGTCGGTACCGGTCAGAAAGAACACGTCTTTGCCGTCGAGCCGCGCGAAGCGCGCCAATACATCGGTCGCGATCGCCTCATAGGCGTGGCCGATATGCGGGGTGCCATTGGGATAGGCGATTGCAGTCGTGATGTAGAAGACGTTGTCGCGTGCAGGTGTCGCAACGGGCGGTGCGGCTTGCGGCGCGGCAACTGCCTTCGGCGCGCGCGGCGCGTTCGGCCTGGCGGCTCGGGGTGCAGCGACGGGAGCCGGCGCCACGGCAGCGGTCGTCCCCGCCTTCCTGGCCGCCGTCTTTGTCGGGGCCTTCGCCGGTTTCTTGGCAGTCTTCTCGGCAACCTTCTTCGTCACGGCCTTCTTGGCGGCGACCTGCTTCTTCGCAGCCTTCTTTGCCTTCTTTGCAGGTTTCGCTGCGGTCTTCTTCGCGCGCTTTTTGGCGGCCGACTTGGTCTTGTTGGTCTTCTTCACGGCTTTGCGGGCGCGCGCCTTCGCGAGCTTCTTCGTGGCTTTCTTAACAGCCTTCTTGCCGCTCTTGTGTTTGACGGTTTTCTTAGCTCGCGTGGCCACCACGAATTCCTTTACCGGCTTCTCGAAAATTTGGAAACAAACCTGCGCCTAGCGCGTTGCGTCCGCCAGCCAACCGAACACCGAGAAAACCAGGGGCTTGCGCTCCAGATTATAGGTTTCGGTGTCGCGTGCGGCGCGGACGATCTTTTCCCATACCTCCGCAAGGCGCGCAAGACGCGGCAGGTTCTGGTTGGCATTGGCCTCGTCCGCGTGCAGGCGTTCAGCGATCCAGCGGTCGATGCCGTCGATGAACGCCGCAAGCGCGACGCGGTCGCTGGTGCCGAGCGAATCGCCGAGTGTGTGCAATTCACGCGGATCGACCTGTGGAAGCCGTGCGAGCAACGCGGCCGTACGCTGCTGAAGTTTCAGGGCGTCGCCGCCAAGCAGGGTCAGCGCTCGCGCGACGCTGCCCTCGCAGGCCTCCGCCGCCTCACGCAGCGCTGGGTCGTTCGGATCGAGATCGGCGGCTGCGGCCGCAGCGGCAATCACCTCGTCGGTCGTGAGCGGACGCAGGCGCAGCTTGCGGCAGCGCGACTGGATCGTTGCGAGCACGCGCGCAGGTGCGTGGCTCACCAGCAGGAACAGCGATTGCTGCGGCGGCTCCTCCAAAATCTTGAGAAGCGCGTTGGCCGCATTCGGATTGAGCTCGTCGACGGTGTCGACGATGCAGACGCGCCAGCCCTCGGCCGCCGCGGTCGAGCCGAAGAACGAGATGGTCTCGCGTGTCTCGTCGACGGTGATCACCGTGCGCATCACGCCGCGATCGTTCGCGGTGCGCTCCAACGTCAACAACCCGCCATGGGATTCGGCGGCCACCTGTCGCGCCACGGCGTCGTTCGGATCGATCGCGAGGTTCTCGGCGCGCTGCACGGTCGGCACCAGCGGTTGGCCGTGAGCGAGCACGAAGCGCGCCATGCGATAGGCGAGCGTCGCCTTGCCGATTCCCAGCGGCCCGCCAATCAGCCAGGCATGCGGGATCCGCCCGCTGCGATAGGCGGCCAGTAGCGCTGTCTCCGCCTCGCGATGGCCGAACAGCCGGTTGGTCTCGCGCGGATGCGGTATGGGCGTCTCGCGCTCGGTCTGACGCCGGCTCATGCTGAGACCACCGATGCCGGCGTGGGGAGGAGGCGATCGCGCAGTGCCGCCCAAACGCGCCCGGCGACCGTGTCTGGGTCGGAATTGGCATCGATCAGCACGCAGCGTGCGGGTTCCTCCGCAGCGATCTTGCGATAGGCATCGCGCAGTCCCTCGTGGAACTTGAGGTTCTCACTCTCGAACCTATCAGGCGTGTCGCTGCCGCGCCGTGCGGCGGCGCGCTGCAAGCCGATCTCGACCGGTAGGTCGAGGATGATTGTGAGATCCGGCTTGAGATCGCCGATCGTGACCCGCTGCATCGCGTTGATCAGCCCGGCCGGCACGCTGCCGAGGCTGCCCTGATAGGCGCGTGTCGAGTCGGCGAAACGATCGCACAGGACCCAAGTGCCTTGTTTGAGCGCGGGTTCGATCACCGTGCGGACATGGTCATCGCGCGCGGCAGCAAACAGCAGCGTCTCGGCTTCAGGGCCAAGCAGCTTGCCCATGCCCGACAAAACCAGATAGCGCATGATCTCGGCGCCGGGCGAGCCGCCCGGCTCGCGCGTAACCAATGTGCGGAGCTTCGCCGCACTGAGACGGCCGGCGAGCTTCTTGATCTGGGTCGACTTGCCCGTCCCCTCGCCGCCTTCAAACGTGATGAAGCGTCCGCGTCCGGGCGCCCGCTGTAGCGCGCTTTCACTCATGATCAGAGCTTCTCGGCGCCCGCGCGGAACATCCCGATCACGAGCTCGCTGGCGCCGTCGATTGCGCGGCGCATGGTCGAGCCGGTGCCGATTGCTTCGGCCGCATAGACCGGCGTCTCCACCGCGATGTTGCCGCTGCGCCAGACCCGCACCACCCCGACCTTCTGGCCGGCCTCGACCGGCGCGCGCACTGGGCCACTATAGACGACGCGCGCGATCAGCTTGTCGCTGCCGTTCTTGTGTACCATCACCTTCACGGGCGTCTTGGCGACGAGTTTCACCGAACGGCTCTCCCCACCGAACACCTTGGCATATCCGACGGGCTGGTCGGCCGCGATCAGCGTGCGGGTCTCGAAATTGCGAAAGCCCCATTCCAGCATCTTCTTGGCTTCGGTCGCACGGTCCTCGGGATCCTCCAGCCCGTTGACGACGACGATCAGCCGCGTGCCGTTCTGCACCGCCGAGCCGACCATGCCGTAGCCGCCCTCCTTGGTGTAGCCGGTCTTGAGGCCGTCGGCGCCTTCGAGCGCGTTGAGCAGCGGATTGCGGTTGGGCTGGCGGATCTTGTTCCAGGTGAACTCCTTCTCGCCGAACAGTTTGTAGAATTCGGGGAAGTCCAGGATGATGTGGCGGGCAAGGATGGCGAGCTCGCGCACCGTCATCTTGTTGCCGGGATCGGGCAGACCGTTGGAGTTGCCGAAGGTCGACTTGGTCATGCCGAGTTCGCGGGCGCGCTTGGTCATGAAGTCGGCGGCAAAGATCCGCTCGTTGCCGGCGATGCCTTCGGCCAGCGCAATGCAGGCGTCGTTGCCGCTCTGGATGATCGCGCCATGCAGGAGATCGTCGACAGAGACCTTGCTGTTGATGGCGGCAAACATGGTCGAGCCGCCCGAGGGCGCCCCGCCCTTGCGCCAGGCGTTCTCGCTGATCCGGTACTCGTCGGTGGGCTTGATGTCGCCTTTCTTGATGGCATTGAAGACGACCTCCGCCGTCATCAGCTTCATCATGCTGGACGGCGCGCGCAGCTCGTCGGCGTTCTTCTCGAACAGCACGCTGCCGCTGGAGGCCTCGGTCAGGATCGCGGTAGGGGCATCTCCGTCAAAGCCGGACTCTTCCGCTTTCTTGGCGCCCTGGACGCTCTGGTTGGCGGCCTGGAGCACCCCGCCCCAGCCGACGCTCGCCATCAGAACCGCCGCGAACAGCCCGCGCGCCAGCGCTCCAGCCGTGAGCCGGGGGCGACAAAGCGAAGAAACACGACATGCCATGGTCAAGCCCTGAGAGCGGCGTTCTAACAGTTGGAACCAGTGCGAACAACACGAGGTTGGCCGCCTGTTCGTGAGATTGCACGATTCTCGTCGCGCCCCTATCGTGCCACCTCATGTTTCGCGACCAAACCCCTGAAACAAGGCGGAAAAGCGATGTCTTCCACCCGCGTGATCAAGGCCAACGGGATCGACCTGTTCATCCGCGAAGCCGGCGAGGGACCGCTGGTCGTGCTGTGCCATGGCTGGCCGGAACTCTCCTACTCCTGGCGGCATCAGATCCCGGCGCTCGCAGCCGCCGGCTTTCACGTCGTCGCGCCCGACATGCGCGGCTACGGCCAGAGTGCGGCGCCGCCTGATGTCGCCGCCTACTCGATCTTCGATACCGTCGGTGACGTGGTCGGCTTGGTGCAGGCGCTCGGCGAGAGCAAGGCCATGGTGGTCGGCCACGACTGGGGTGCGCCGGTCGCGTGGCATGCGGCACTGTTCCGGCCCGACATCTTCACGGCGGTCGCGGGCCTGAGCGTGCCGCCGCCGTTCCGCGGCCGCGGCAAGCCGCTCGACCTGCTCCGCCAAGGCGGCGTCACCAATTTCTACTGGCAGTATTTCCAGACGCCCGGGGTCGCCGAAGCCGAACTCGAGCGCGATGTCGCCCGCACCATGCGCATCGTGCTCGGCGGACGCGGCCTTGCCGACCCCAGTGCCGCGATGTTCGTGCCGGAGGGTAAGGGCTTCCTCAGCCATGCGACCTCCGAGGAGCCGCTGCCGGGCTGGCTGAGCCAGACTGATCTGGCTTATTTCACCGAAACCTTCCGCAAGTCCGGCTTTCGCGGCGGGCTGAACTGGTATCGCAACATCGACCGCAACTGGGAGCTGACGGCGCCCTGGCAGGATGCGCAGATCCACCAGCCCTCCCTCTTTATCGCCGGCTCCAAGGACGCCGTCATCACCGGCCTGATCGGCGCCAAGCGCGTCAACGAGCTGGAGCGCGTGCTGCCCAACCTCACGCGGAAGCTGATCATCGAGGGCGCCGGCCATTGGGTGCAGCAGGAGCGGCCCGACGAGGTGAACGACGCGCTGCTCACGTTCCTGCGCGAGGCATCGACGCGCTAGTACAGGCCGCGGCCGCTCAGGATGCCGCGCGCCTCGGCGGCGCCTCCGTCGGAGACATAGGCGGAGGACCGAGCGCCCTCGGTCGCGTAGCGGCCATCTTCGTCATAGGACACGGCGCGGGCGTTCTGGAGCGCCCGGCCCCGGCTGCGGCTCGAGGCCGACATCTCCGAGGTTGCGCCGATCGAGGCGACATCGGCGGAACTGTTGCCGAGGTTGTAGGGCCGCCCCTCCGGCATTGGGACCTCACCGCGGATTGCTCCCCGCCCCGGGGACGCAAGCTCCGGCACGAACGGTCTTGCCGAGGCGACGCGAACCATGGAGGGGCTCGGCGCCGGAACGCCGGTGCGCAAGGTCGCCATGAGCTGGCGGTCGTCGGAGCCTTCCAGGGGCGCCCGGCCGACATATTCGACACGGACCCTGGCGACGCCATTGCCTTTGAATTCAAGCAGTTCGGCGGCTTTGTTCGACACGTCGATGAGCCGATTGCCGTGATACGGGCCACGGTCGTTGACGCGGACGATCAGCGATTTGCCGTTCGAGACGTTGGTCACCCGCGCGTAGCACGGCATCGGCAGGGTCGGATGCGCCGCCGTCAGCGAGCTCATGTCGAACACTTCGCCATTGGCGGTCAGGCGGCCGTGGAAATCGTCGCCGTACCAGGACGCCATGCCCTCGGCACGGTAGTTGACGTCCTCCTCGGGCACGTAGGTCCGGCCTGCCACGACATAGGGTTTGCCGATGCGATAAGTGCCGCCGCCTTTCGGGACGGGATCACCCAGGGCCACGACCCGCGGGCTCGAGGAGACGCCGTATTTCGGATCGACGCGGCTGGCGAACTTGCCCGACGAGGCGCAACTGGCGAGCGCGAGGCAGGTCGCGGCCGCCGCAACGCCACGTGCGGCCCGCAAAACCGAATCTGACCGTCGGATCCCCATTCGCCCCAAATACCATTTCGCCGGAGACTTACCCAACCCGCTTTGGCTGCAGGAAGCGCCTTCCGGCCCCTTTTCCGAGGCGGCCCACCACCGCATCGGAAGTCGCCACGATATCGCAACCTGAACACGGCGGAAATGGGGAGCGCGCGAGGTTCGCGCCGGGATGGTAAATGGGACGTTTGCCTTCCCCGTTTATCTACTGATCGCGGGCGGTTTCATGGCGGAAATTCTCTGTGCCACTCCTGAACAGGCTGTTGCGCCGAATCCTCACTCCACCCCCATTGTCGCGACTTTCACTGGAATTCTTTTGACTGTGCAAGGCCGCACGCGTTCTCTCGGGTGCAGGGCGAATGGAATTTCACGATGATCGAGACGGTTTCGGCACTGATGGGTCTGGTAAGCGCGGGGATTTTCCTGGCCCATGCGTTTGAAGGTTACCGCACGAGGGCCTGAGGCGCTCGCGCGGGAGACATTGCATCACCTCTTTCACGGCGGCGCGTTCGGACATTTTTTATTCGATCCGATCGAGCATCGAAAACGAGAGCGGCAGGTGGTCCATGCGCAACCATGATTTCGTATCCGATGGCTTTCTGGCATTGACCGCCGGCGGCTTGGTTCTGCTCTGCTCAAGCCTCGTGGCACTCGCCTTCGGCTGAGCACCAACGACAACTCCGTTGCTTTCAGACCATGGCCATACCGCGACTCAACAGTCGTGTTTGCCCAGGATGACCCCGCTCCCGTTTAGCTGATTGAATTTCCGCCCTCGTTGCCTCCACTCATTATCAAGAGGCCATCACCAACGAGGGTGACGCAAATGCTCGCCGAGCATCAATGCGAGCGTCTTGAAGATCAAGCTCGCGATGGCAATCATCGGCATCTCTTCAATTGCACTGCTGCGCACCTTCATCGAGGCCGGCAATCTCGGCTCTGGCCGCGCCAGCTTTACCGAGCAGGGCGTGATGTGGCAGGTCCTGATCCACCTCACCTTTGTGGTCTCGGCGATCGGAATTGCCTTCGTCGACAAGCTCAGCGATTCCGGCATGCGCAAGCAGGGCTGAATAAGTCGGACCGCCCCCCGATCGCGGGCGTCGGGTCCGGACCAGCCTGATCGGCTATGCGGGCTCGTTTATCGCTTGTTAACGAGACTCACGGCCGCATGGCGCTTGGGGGATATCGAGGCCGACGCATGAACAGAGACTTGCGGGAATTTCGACGGCTTGAGCGGCTCTGCCTGGAGCAGGCGGCGCTCTCAACCATGGACCTTGCGCGGACCGGCCTCTTGAAGGTGGCCGACGATTGCCGCGCCGCGGCTGAAGCGATCGAAGCGCGATCGCCGCCGCGCGGCGCATTCGCCGGCGCCGTTGAGGCGCTCAAGCGAGCGCCACTCGCATGGCGGGTTGGCGCCAGGTCGTAGAAGCGCCGATCAGCTCTTGCCGCGCGCTTCGCGCGCCAGCCGCTCGGCTCTCAGCCGCTCGCGATTGGCGTAAAACGCCTTCTGCGCCTCCTCATGATCGCGCATGGCTTTTTCCGCCTCGATCCGGCGCGTCGCATCACGCGCCTGGCGCTGTTCGGGGGTCAGAGGTTTGCGTCGGAAGGAAAGGTCTTCAGTCATGACGAGGCAACGCGGGAGCGCCGGAAGAGTTCCGCGCCATGCACCCGAAGGTGCATTTGGACCCAACCGAAAGAGCTGAGCAATCAGCATCTTATTGGGCGAGCGAATCCGGACCTAAAGTCTTCGCGTCAGCGCCAAATCCAAAAGTCGAAAACAACCCCATGCACAGTAGCGGGGACCAGCGGGATCAATGACTTATGTTGTGTGACGATGCCGTCTTTGACTCGTCGGGCAAAACAGGGGCATTCTGGTAGCTTCGGAAAATCCGTCAAAATGTCACCGGCGCGCCGCTCGTAGGACGGACGATCCTGAGATAGACATCAGGCGGACGTCATCGACAAGGGGCGCAGAGATGCGAGCCGCCCTGGGAGCGTCGCTGGAGGCCAACGACGGATCTACCCTCCGCCAAGCGTTATTGATCCGTATCCCTCCGGCGTCGGCCGCCTTGTTTAGTTTGAGAGGTGGCCCGAGGATTTGACCTTAAGTCTAGCTTTAAGGTCACTGGCGAATGCAGGTCAATGTGTTGGGCGCCGAGCGTCGGCGGCGATGGAGTTACGACGAGAAGGTTCGCCTTGTCGAAGAGAGCTTGCAGGCTGGCGAGACGGTCTGCGGCGTCGCGCGCCGGCACGGGGTGGCTCACAGCCTGCTGTTCACGTGGCGTCGACAAGCGCGCCAGGGGCGACTGGGCGGAGATGCTGGGCCAGCTCTCGTTCCCGTCGAGATCACGCCGGTGGCGGCTCCGATCTCGAGCGACGCGCCACAACCGGCGTCTTCCCCGCCTGCGCAGCGCGCAAGGACTGGAATCATCGAGATCGAGTTTGGCGGCAGCTGTCGCGTGCGTTGACCGGGACGTAGATACCGAGGCACTGCAGCGGGTTGTTGAACTTTTGCGACGACGATGATCCCGATCCCGAGCGGCGTCAGGGTCTGGATCGCCACTGGCCACCGACATGCGTCGCGGCATGCAAAGCCTGGCTCTCACGGTTCAGGAGAGCTTGAAGCTAGCGGAAGGGGTGTCTGTCAATCCCTCTTAGAAGTGCTCGGTTTTTTCGCTTCGGCTGCGGGCAATCTACGGTCCAAACCACGGTTCATTGATCGGCTTCGTTACGACAGTTGGCATCGAGATAAGCGCGTCAGTACCCACATACGCGCGCGAGCTCGGGATCCGGCGCGACTGCCGCCACCGCGCCCGGGGTCGCGAAAGGCGAATTCATGAGAGGCGGCTGGGCGCGCGATTGCAGTAAATTGTGGAGCGCGCCGTCGTGGTCTCCTCGTCGCTGTGCCCGGCCCGGTATTTCATCAGCGCACGACACAGATCGACCTGCGTCAAACGCCAAGCCCTAGCAAGATACGTAACGCCCATAGTGGATGTTGGACTCGGGCTTTGCTGGTTCGGCCTTGGTGCCTTGAAACCGAAGATGGCAGCGGTCGCCGGCCTGACCTGCATCAGCCCAACCTCGCCGACGCGACCGGCCACGGCGGCATCGTAGCCGAATGGTCGCTTTGCCCCACCTGCCCGCGAGGTCGCGTTTTGACCAGCAGCAGCCTCTGACAAGCGAAAGATTACCTCAGCTGGGGCAGCAGCACGGCCCACCGAATGGTTCGGCTCACGCTTAAGACGGAGAGAAGCCCCAAAGCCATCAGCAGCATGCCAAGCCAGGTCCAGCCCCGCCCGTAATCGCCCGCCTCGGCGGTGGAAAAGGCGAGCGGTGCCGCCGAAGGCGCCGAGGCAACCACGTCACTGGCGGCCGGCGCGGCTGCCAGAAGTGCCTCCACGTCGACTTGGCGCGGCGTGATCTCGTCAGGCGTGAGCCGGTCGTTCGCGCGTTTGGAAAGAGGGGGCGGCGACGCGCGGGTCGCGATCCCCGTAGCAAGGGCGGGACCGGCATCAACCACCTGCACGAGCGCGGACGGGCTCAGCCGAGACGTATCCTCGGGTGCGGAGCGCTGCAGCTCCGCGCGCGCATCCACCACCGCCTTCCGCTTGCGCGCTGCGGTCTTGTTCTCTTCGGCCGTGGCGACACGATGTTTGGCGCTGCGATGCTGAACCCGCTTTCTCACCGTCTCAGTCCCTTCGGCGACCTGGAACCAGCATCTGCGCCGGCCTTCCACCCGATAGACCCAGTGCTGGCCGTCGGCGGTCGACTTGCCGGGCCGCGGCAAGCACTCCACTTCCGCGGAAGTGGACGCAGGGGCTGTCACAGGACCGGCATTGAAGAATTCGGAAAATGGGTTCGAAGACGCAGACGACGTCGAGAGACCTGCAAGAAGTACAAAAGCGGCGAAACAAAATCGCAAATGACCGGACATGGAAACCCCCGGTGTTGCGCCCTGCCCGGGTAAGAGCTTTGGCCGTGACCTAGGTCGCAATGCGACTTAAATCCGGCAACGCGATGGATTCATTTTGGCCGTAGGGGAGATGCAGGCACGAATTCCGCACCAATTCTGCAGTCGGGCGGACCGACGCAGAAGGAGGGGCGCCCATCTAAGCTCGTCCTCGGTTTTGAGGGGATTGATCGCTACTGGCTCTACGACGACCTGGCCATCAGCTCGATTGTCCATTTTCCGCATCCCCTCAAGGTCGCACTTTCAAGCATCGCCGGTGCAAGGTTGCAAAGGCTGTAACTGTACCCGAATGGACGTAGCCGATGTTACGGCTGCCATACGAAGCGCTATATCCGAACTGACGACTGGGCATTCGACCTTCCCAGGATGACATTCTGTCCGGAGTGCAGAACCCGTCCGATCGCGCGGAGCGATTGCGATGAGGGAGGCTAAGATGGATTTTTCGCGGATGTCGGATGGAATCCGGCTGCATCACGCCTCTCATCACCACGAAGGGTACGACGGCCAGGGCGAACCGGGCCCTGCGCCGAGTGCCCCGTTCGTGGCTGACGCGGTCGGCGGTGGCGCCCTGGTCCATCGTCCCGGCCCATTTGCAGGTCCTGGAGCGCACCCCGCGAGCGCGAATACCCAGCATAATGACTCCGATCCGGTTCAATCCGACCATCCTACCGCATCGGGGGTCGGCATGGGCGGCCACGTCGGCAATCACACTGCGGCGGGCCTGGATGCTTCGGCCACGAAGCCTGCTGCCGGCGCATCCTATCCCGGGATGGGCATTGCTTCGGTCGAGAGTGGGGCGAACACGGCCGGGAACGGCGGAAATGGCCACTTTTACGGAAGTATCATTCACGCGTCCCTGTTGATCTATGAACCGATCAACATCTCGGTGAGCCTGGGATACGGCTCGGTCGCCCTGGCCAACCAGTCCACCAATTTGAATGTCGATCAATCCGCCTTTCAGATGGCCGGCGTCGGCGGACATGGCGGCAATGACAACATTGTATCTGGAGGCAGCATCAGTACTTCCTTGGGCGCCGGCGTGATCGCGAGTGGCGACAACGGCGCCGGAAACGGCGGCAGCGGCTATTTCTCGGGTGCGCTAGTGGACGCTCCCGTGGTGATCTATCATCCGATCAATATTGCGGTGGCGGGCTCAGGCGGTACTGCGCATGCAAGTCAATCGAACACGGTCGACATCGATCAATCGGCCACTCAGATCGCGGGCATCGGCGGAAGTGGCGGAAATGGCAACGCGACCGCCGGCGGCAGCGTCATGACGCTGGACCCCAGCTGGGGATCAAGCAATGGAGGGAGCGTCTGGGACGTTCAAACGGGCGGAAGCCAGGCCGGCAATGGCGGCGACGGCGCGTTCTACGGCGGGCTCGTCCATACCTCCTTCGTACTGTACGACCCGATCAACATCGTAGTCACGGGCTATGGCTCCAACGTTCATTCGGTCCAGACAAATGACGCCTACGTGGATCAATCCATCATTCAGATCGCCGGCATTGGCGGGCACGGCGGCAACGCCAACGCCGCGGCGGGCGGCCATGCAAGCCTTCTTTCCCACCGCCTGTGGGGCGACTCCGACACGATCGCCACTGGTTCGAACGGCGCAGGCAATGGCGGCAACGGATATTTTGCCGGCAGCCTGATCGATGTCAGCGTCGCGATCTATGCACCGATCAATATCGCAATCGCAGGTCCCCATTCGACGGCCGTAGCCGATCAGGTCAATAACGTGCACATCGACCAGAGTGCGGTCCAGATCGCCGGAGTTGGCGGGGACGGCGGTAACGGCAATCTCGCGCTGGGTGGCGATCTTTCCCATCTTCTGTCGGATCTTCACCTGATGGGTTAGCGAAACATCGCGCCGCTCGCACAAGCCCGATCGCGAGCTGCGTCGAGACTCTGCGCATGCAAGCTCGCCCTGCGGGCCCTCCCGGAAGTTTCAAGCTCCGATGTTGCGCGACGAATGTCATACTTTCGTACCTAGATCGACCAAACCCGATGGTGTCCGAATTGACATCTATCGCCATCGCGCGTGGGCGGATCAGACTTGCCGCGCGCGTCCGCCTGATCGGGATGGATGATGCACGAAAGCCAACAGAAACAGGGAGGCTCAAATGTTGCCCAAAGCGATCAACATCTCGGACTCGATCGAATTCAAATCGATCAACACCGGTGGTCAAAACGTCGGAAATGGCGGCGACGGCACCTTCAAGGGCGCCATCATCAGCAAGCCGACGCTCAACTTCGATCCAACCAACAAGGCGGAAGGTGCCGACGTGCACGTGAACACCGGCGATTACGTCAAGCAGACGGCGGATTGGGATGCCGGCGGCGCCAACGCGAAGGCCTCGTTGTTCTCGAAGGCCCATGGCGGAGACGCCGAGTCGAACGGAAGCCAGAAATCCTACAGCGGTCACGATACCTCCAAGGTATACGCCAATACGGATGCGACCCAGATCAACAAGGTCTCGGTGGACCAGCACCAGGAGGTCGTGGCCGGCATCGGCGGCAATGGCGGAGACGGCAACGCCGCGCTGGGCGGAGAAGTGAGCTTCCATCTCGATACGTTCTGACCGCCGGCTCGTCCGACTGGCAGGACCGGTGCCGCCGCCACCGGTCCTGAAGTCCGAGCCAATACCCCGCCGATACCGTTGGCAGATGACGTTGGCCATCGGTCAAGTGCGCCGGACCTCGATTTCAGGCGGTGACGATCATGCTGATGCCGCCCATTCGGTTGCCTATCCTGCCGCAGATCCGGACGCCACTGCACGCAGCCCTCCGGTCCTGCGCGGGACCGCTCGGTCTCGTATTCGCGTATAGCTGCAGCTACAACCTGCTTCTGTTTGCGCCCTCCATCTATCTTCTTCAGATCTATGACCGGGTGTTGTCGAGCCGGAGCGGTGACACGTTGCTCCTGCTCACGCTCATTGTCGCGATCACAGTGGTCGTCGGCGGCGTGTTCGATGCATTGCGGCGCGCCGTCCTTGGACGCCTTGGCGCCTGGCTCGATGATCGCCTTCGTCCTTGCGTGCTTTCGGCCGGCCTCGAATCGGCGCTTCGCAGCGATTGGACGCAAGCGTCGGGCGCATATCGGGATCTCACCGCGTTGCGCCAGTTCGTCGAGTCCGGCGCATGTCCGATGCTGTTCGACGCGCTCTGGGCGCCCTTGTTCCTCCTTGTCCTCTTTCTGATCCATCCCCTGCTTGGCGTGGTGGGCGCCTGCTGCGTCGCCCTCCTGTTCGCGCTCACGGTTGCGGGAGAGCTGGTCACGGAAGACGTTCTGCTCAGATCCGGCGCCGCGCTGTCCAGAAGCTGCGGCCGCCTCCAGACTGCCGCGGGCAACATCCACATGATCCGCGCCATGGGAATGTTCGATAGCGCCGCGCGCATGATCCACCGTGACGCGCAACACGCGCGCAGAGAGCACGATGTGGCACTCCGGCGAGGCGAGATCGTCTCACTGGCCACCAAGCCGGTTCGCGCGCTGTCGCAGGTCTTGATCATGGGGGCTGCCGCATGGCTCGTCCTCGATCACGGGAAGAGCCCGGCAATCATCTTTGCTTCTACGTTGATGTTCAGCCGGGCGCTCGCGCCGGTCGAAAGTGCGGTCGCAGGCTGGAAATCACTCGTGACGGCCGTGAGCGCCTGTCAGCGGCTCGGCGCACTTCTCGCCGCATTCCCCGTCGCCCGGCAGCAGAGCGCGGAGGTTTCTCCGCTGCAGGCGCCAAGCGGCCTCGTCGTCGACAATGTCGGCGTGAGGCTTGCGGGGACCAAGCATCTTCTGCTGAACGACGTCTCGTTCAACCTCATGCCCGGAGAATGCCTTGGCATTATCGGTCCGTCCGGGTCAGGCAAGTCCTTGCTCGGCCAGGTGATCGCCGGGCTGTCGATGCCAACGCATGGCCGTGTCCTCCTCGACAATACCGATGTCGCGCTGCTTCGCGAGGGCCGAAACGGCGACCGCCTCGGATATCTCCCCCAGGACATCAACCTGCTCGGCGACACGATCAACGACATCATCGCACGCCTTGAAGATGCCGACCGGCGGAAGGTCGTCGAAGCGGCCAAGCTCGTCGGAATCCATGGGGCGATCATGCGCCTGCCGCGGGGTTACGACACGGTGGTTCACAGTGAAACAACCTTCTCACGCGGGTATCGGCAGCGCCTCGGTCTTGCCCGCGCCTTCTTCGGCAGTCCGCGCCTCATCGTTCTCGACGAACCCAACGCCAGCCTCGACTACGGGGGCGAGCGAATGCTCCTGGATGCCATCGAGCGCATGAAGCTCGCAGGCGTCATCCTTGTCGTCGTCACTCACAGGATGGGTCTCCTCGCCGCCACGGACAAAATTGCCATCATGGAAGACGGTGCGGTCGCCGCGTTCGGCGACAGCGAGGACATCTTTGAACGGCACCTGAGCCGACCCCAGGTTACTTCGCAGATTGCGCCATGATCTGGAATTCTCCCACCATCTGGAAGCTTCCCGCCGTCTCGAGACTTCCCATGATCTGGGACCAGCTCATGCGAACGCCGGCGAGCCCCCCGCCCGCCCGGCGATTTGGCGTCGTGGTGACCGCAATCGACGATTTCGAGCCTCTGGAATTTCCATGGTGCTCGACGCCCACGCCGACCTCTCCGCGCGGAAGGCTTCGCGGTATCACCGTCGCGGGCAATCTGCTGGTGCTCTGCTTCATGCTGGGGCTTGGTACATGGGCGAGCCTCGCGCCTCTCGAGAGCGCCGCGATCGCGTCCGGCGTCGTGGAATCGGAATCGAGCCGCAAGACGATTCAACATCTGGAAGGCGGTATCGTCAGGAAGATCTTGGTTTCGGATGGCGATATCGTGCGAAGCGGCCAAACGCTGATCGCGCTGGACGACACCCGGGCCGGCTCGGAGATGCAAAGCCTTCAAGGCCAATTGTGGGATGCAGTTGCGCGTGCCGCACGGCTTCAGGCCGAGCAGCAGAGATTTGAGAGGATCGCAATCCCGGACGCGCTGGAACAGGACAGCAAGCAAAACGGGGTGGCCGCCGCTGCGGTGTCGGCGCAGCAGTTCATTTTTCTGGCACGCCTGCAGGTTCATGAGTCGCAGCTTGCGGTCATTCGCGAACGAAGGCGTCAAGTCGAGAAGGAGATCGAAGGTCTCAAGGCTCAGGAAAACGCCGCCGGGCAGCGGATCGACATCGTCCGGGAGGAACTGGATATGGTCGCGACCCTTGTCAACAAGGGACTCGAACGGCGGCCGCGGCTTCTGAACCTGCAGCGGGAGCTGGCCGACGTTGAGGGCCGCCGCGGCGAGATCGCCGCGCAGATTTCCCGCGCTGGGCAGGTCATCAGTGAACAGCAGGCCACATTATTCAAGCTCGAGAGCGAGAGGCAGAGCGAGATCGCACAGTCGCTTCGTGAAGCACAGAACCAGATATTCCAGCTCCGCGAGCGGTTGCTTGCGGCCAGAGATCAGCTAGCGCGAACGGAGGTCAAGGCGCCCGAGGACGGCGTGATAACCGATCTGCGGATTCATACAGCCGGCGGCGTCATCGGAGCGGGTGCTCCGCTCATGGACCTCGTGCCCCGGCAAGACCGCCTCATCGTGACCGCGCGCCTGAGGCCCGAGGACATCGATGTGGTTCATCCCGGCCTCGATGCCGAGGTTCATCTCGTACCGTACAATCAGCGTCGCGTGCCTCGCCTGAAGGGAACCGTCGTGCACGTATCCGCAGACCGGCTCCTCGACAAGCGTACCGACCAGCCATACTACGCGACCAAAATCCGGATCGACGACGCGCAGATCGTTGTAAACGACATCCAGATCGTCCCCGGTATGCCGGTTCAAGTGTTCATCACGACAGGGCGCGGTACCGTGGCTCTCTACGCGCTCAGGCCCCTGCTCGACAGCTTCCGCGGTGCATTCAGAGAGGACTAAAGCGCGACGAGATTGGCATGAATCGTCATCGCGCTTTAGGTTGTTGTTTGAGCATGATCTTTTCGGAAAACCGCTGCGCACTTTTCCGGATCATGCTTTAGGTCTCCGGCATTAGAGCTGCGCCTGGGTCGTGATCGAGACTCCGCGCGGGCAACCGGCCGCGCCAGCGGAGGACGGCTTCTGTGCGATTGTGCGCAGCACATTTCCTCATGATATGCTGGATGTGCATTTTGACTGTGCTTTCCGAGAGGATCAATTTGGCGGCGATCAGCTTGTTGGGCAGGCCGAGCTCCAATTCCGCCAGAACCTGTTGCTCACGAGGCGTGAGATCGGTCACGCTCCTGTCGATAGCCACTTTGGCTCCCTCGTTCACCAGATATGCGGACGCAAGCCCGCGCGCATCCGGCGGCTCGAAATCCGGTATCCTGTTCATCCCGGCCACAGGCAGCGGCCTGTAGACGCCGCCGACAAGAACAAGGCGCAGGCCAGCTATGGCGATCTCGATCGGTAGCGAGGTGGAAAGAAAGCCGCGCACGCCCCGCTGCATCGCGGCCTGAACGGTCGGCTCGTCTTCATGGTTTGACAGGACTGCAACGGCGGCGTTGGGACAACACTCCGCAACGAAGGCGAGATCGTCCTCAACCGAGGGATCGCCGATCGGCTTGTCCGCGATACTCAGCACCACCAGACGAACATCGCGGGCCGACGTGCAGTCCAGGCTTTGGACCGTTGCCATGTCAAGGATCTCAAGTTCGTCGAATTCCCGCCTGAGGACGTTCAGAATGCATGTGCGAGGCAACACGAGCGGCTCGATGATCACCAGAACCGGGAAGTGAAGCGATTCATTGAGCCGTTTTGAGGTGTTGGTTATGTCGTACATGATTTCCTCGAGATGAAAAGAATTTCCACGATATTCCCATTCCGTATTGCGTCTCCCCCGCTGCTGCATTCATCCTGAATGCTACGAGAGCGGCGCAGCGCCGGCGTTAGATGGCATCCACTGCGGGATCGCCTGGCGCCTGGTGGAAATTCTTTCCGCTCAAATCATTTGGGCACGTGCTACGCCGTGGCGTAGTCGACGCAGTCGGTTAGTTGCAGATATTTCGATACGCGGTTGACGCCGCCGACCCTGACTTGCCATCGACGACATATGCTTCATCCTCCTTCACGAGATACAGAAACGGCCTCTCTCCAGTCTCGCCGCCTGACGCGATTCTTCCTTTCACACGCCCGCAAATCGTATCCACTCGGCGTCCAAGCATGTTCTTTCGCATTGCGCGCTTCATGTCACTGAATTCGGCCGATTCTGGGTCCTCCATCTTCGTCGCGATCGCGACCTTCGCCTTGTCCAGGGAAGGATCTGATATTTCCGCGGGCCGTTCGGAAGCCGGGACGCTGATCCTCGTCCGCGGGGACGTCGCTTTGGCGAGGTCGGCCGATCCGCGTTTCTTCGGCGATGATTTCCTGCCGGGCCTTGCCGGCGTTGCAGAATTCGATTTGACGACCGCAGGATCTGGCGCCAATGCCGTTGGCATTGGCTGCGCGGGTCGGGCGACTGCAACCCTGTCGAAACAGGGTCGTGACGCACAGCCAAGGAAATACCCTCGGGAAGGCGCGAACCAGCCAAAGCTGATCAGCACTCCTGCCAGCACTCCAACAAAAAGCAGTCCCATCCGATTCCCCTCCTCGGGAGCTCGGCTCGCACTCGTAACTAGGACCAATTCCGCGCTGGTGATCTATATGTTGCGCAAAAGCGTTAAACGCCCATTAAGCGCGCGCAGTTGTCCCGCACGTACCTGGACGAGCGGATCAGATCGGGCCCTAGACACGTGCCGAATTACCGCAAAAGGCCAATCGTGCAAGCAATCATGGCCGATTTGGTCCGCTCTTAGGCCCTTCTGCAACTTGTGTGTCCGTCCGGAGGTCCGCTTTGCGCCATCAAAAGCTGCCGCTCTCAGGCCAGTTTCGCAGCACCGCACCAGTAAACAACGCAGGAAGATCAACGGAGTTGACCAATTCTGCTGCTCATAACGGTGTGGTTACAGGATCGAGCCCGCTGGCTCACTGGTGAAATCGGCGAACTGTCGGACGCCGGTTAGGATCACCGCACCAGACGCAGCTCGATCCCGTGAATCCCATAAGTTCTGGAGGCATTCGCGCGCATAGACCTGTCCGCTAACCGAATTTGCGACACCCCGCCTCCAACGGCCGCCCAGGCGCAATACCTCGGCACTGGCATGAACCCGAACACGCAGGTCGTCGGGCTACACCAACAGCCACCGCACTTATGTGCAGCAAGCGGCCGCCGTCTATTCCGGTCTAACGGTCGAGTGAGAACAAGTCGTCACGACCAGCACAGTTCGGCTGCATTGCCAATCGGGTCCCAGCATTGGTTGAAAGACTCCACGAGGAGTGCCTGCGGCATCAATACGTTCGTCGATCGAGTTTGGAGGAGTGGATATCCGCAGACGTTAAAGCATCGGCCTGCAGACGCTGTTTCCGCGCTCACTGTTCGTCTGGTGCGTCGCAGAGCATGCATCCAGAGCGTGCTAATTGGGAGTCAAACTGGACCACGAGTCATGTTGGCTACTGCCGTTGGGGATCAGCAGAGGTGAGCCCTACCTAGTTAGCCTGCTCAGTCCGCTTCAACCTGGGCCAGGAGCCGACTAGTTGGTAAGGCTCGCGTTTGAACTCTCCCGCGCCGTCGTTACTGTGATTGGATTGCCAATCGCCTTTCCCGCCGCGCGGATGGTGTCGATGAACAGCTTCGCGGCCGGGTTCAAACCAATCGGACCACCATGTCCTCTAGCTCCAACGCCAGTATCGCCAAGAAAGCGCGCATGAAGGCTGAGGCGGATTTTGCCACCTGGCTCATGATGGCCAAGCTCGGTGGTTTCGATGACCTGCCGTCCAGCGCCCAAAGCTTTCTGACTAACTATCGAACTCGGCTCGAGACAATGAGCGAGGCCGAGTCCACGGCCCTAGCCGTTCGCGAGGTCTACAGCACTTATTACAGCGAGATGGGAGGCGTAGGCGCAGCGCCGGAACCAAAGGCTCGGACGCCAACGACAGAGGGCAAAGTCGTGCGGTCCCAGAGACCGCCTAGACCTCAACCCGGTCAATCGGCTGCGCGCCATTCGACGAGGCCAATGACCCGAAAATCCCTCCCGGCACTGCTGATTTTCGCGAGCATAGTGGCACTGATTGTCGCATTCAGATTTTTAGCGCAGTAAGACCGCCCGCGGATTGTGTGCGACGTCCGCTTTTCCCTCGATAGCGACCCAAATAGCGGACATCGTGCACTTCGCATTGGGGCGAGAAACGGACTTCGTCAGTCCGGCCTGTCACCTCCGAAAGTGCCAGCAACGAAAGTGATCAAGCCGGCTTTAGCAAAACCGGTAGGTAGAATGTGGGGATCGACGGCTCTCGCGACTTTTGAGATTCGGCAGCAGGTTGCAGGCCGTCAGATAGCTCTCAACTAACGCGCGCCTCGATCACACTAAAGCGGCCTGCAGGATAGATCGCTTCGGGACGGAATCCGTTTTCGTTCAGGAGATGTCGATATTCCTTCTCGGTGCG
>NZ_JADPKQ010000287.1:0-776 GCF_023074015.1 Bradyrhizobium sp. 142 | reverse complement strand
CAGACAGAGTCTCTGGCAGCGTGATAGAAAGGGATCAGGAGCGGTCAGTTTCCAACTAGCAAACCGGTTCAAGCGGTCCCGCTCTGCGGGTCCATTTCACTGCTTCCACTCGGCGTAGACGTAGGGCGCAGTCGGTAATGGCTTCAACGCTGGCTGGTCCAGTGCCTCAAACAGCGCGCGGCGGCTCGCGCCGAGATGCCGGGAGACACGGTCGTTCAGCGCTGTGACACAATCACGGATCGCTGCGTTCAACTCGACGAGCGAGAAGAACCTGATGTTGCGCAACTTGGCGATAATCCAGCGCGTCGCGACCTGCACGGCGACCTCGACCTTCGCCTTGTCGCGCGGTTTTCTCGGCCGTGCCGGCACAATGGCCGTGTCGTAGTGCACCGCCATTTCGGCATAGGCACGATTGACGCCCGGCTCGTAGAAGCAGGCCTTGGTGACGCCGGACTTCAGATTGTCGGAAACGACCATCGCCGGCACACCGCCGTAAAAGACAAAGGCGCGTGTGTGCGAGCCGATCCAGTCGGGCAGCGTCTGCGTGAAGGTTGCCTCGGCGTACGTAAAACTCGATGCGCCGAGGGCTGCGACAAACAGCTGGCAGGCATGCACCTCTCCGGTCGCGGCATCGACGATGTCAATCGTCGTACCGGCGTAATCGACGAACAGCTTCTCGCCGGCCACATGCGCCTGCCGCATCGTCGGCGACAACCGGCCTTCCCAGGCTCGATAGAGTTCGCAGAACCAGCTGCGGCCGTAACCGTCGGGATGCG
>NZ_JADPKQ010000535.1:0-783 GCF_023074015.1 Bradyrhizobium sp. 142 | reverse complement strand
AGCGGGCCACCCTGCGGCGTCCCCATCGTGCGCGTCTGGACCACGCCATCGTCCATGATCCCGCTGTTCAGATACGCCCGGATCAGCCGGATGACCCCGGTGTCCCCGATCCGTTTCTGTAGGCGGTCGATGAGGATGTCGTGATCGACCCGGTCAAAGAACTTTTCCAGGTCCACGTCCACCACGATCCGGCGGCCCGATTGCACGTATGACTGCGCCGCGAGGACGGCGTCATGCGCACCTCGGCCCGGCCGGAAGCCGTAGCTGTGCTCGCTGAAGGTCGGATCAAGAATGGGCTGCAACACTTGCAGCAGCGCCTGCTGGATCAAACGATCCGTCACCGTCGGGATGCCGAGCTCGCGCTCGCCGCCGTCAGGCTTGGGAATCGTCACCCGTCGCACCGGACCGGGCCGGTACGTCCCCGACAACAGTTGCCCGCGGATCGCCGGCCACGCCGTACGCAGATGCGCAGCGGTCTGGTCAATGTCCAGACCGTCCACGCCGGCTACGCCTTTGTTGGCCCGCACCCGCTTCCAAGCCCGTTGCAGGTTCTCTCTCGTCAGCGCCGCCAAAAGCAGCGCTGACCCTGTGCCCTTCGGTTCATGCCGCGGGCGACGAGCTTCATCGCTGCCCGGGCCACACGCGGCTTCACCGCGTCCTACCCCGGACCGCTCTGCTTGCGCCGGCATCTGATGCGATGCTCGCCACATCGGCATGGCCTCGAACACTCCCTCTCGTTCGGCCCTTCGCCTGCGGGACGGCTTCGCAGCCTTCCCACCGACT
>NZ_JADPKQ010000082.1:0-45220 GCF_023074015.1 Bradyrhizobium sp. 142 | reverse complement strand
TCGAACAGGGTAAATGGCTGCGGCAGGTCGTCACCGGCTACTTCAACGACCATGCGGTGCCGACCAACAGTCGGGCGCTCAGCGCCTTCCGCTTCTTCGTCATCGAACTCTGGAGACGCACGCTCCGGCGCCGCAGCCAGACCGATGGCATGAGGTGGGAGACGATCAGTCGCCTCGCCTGTGACTGCCTCCCCAGGCCCAACATCCGTCATCCTTGGCCGCGAGCACGCTTCGCCGTCACTCACCCGAGGTGGGAGCCGTATGCGGGAAAGCCGCACGTACGGATCTGTGCGGGGGGCGCTCAGCAATGAGCGTCCCTATCGCGACCGCTGCGCTCGCAATGACGATGTGGGAGCGGCCGCGCATCTAACTCCATTACCATCACCCCCGCGCAACCGCGAAGCGGTTGTCGCTGGAGGTGGCTGCTTCTTTAGCGGCCCTCGAAGGGCGACGGCCCGGCTGCATCGGGGGTTTGCATCCTTCGAGGTTCTCCATGCGGCGCGTTGCGCCCCATGGCTCGCACCTCAGAATGACGGGACTGGTACTGTTTGCGTCGCGAAAAGGCGCTATCCCGCTCCCGTCACGCAGTTCACCCACAGCACGACCGCCTTCGCATCCTGCGCCGGATTGGAAAACCGGTGCGGCCTCCGGCTTGCAAAGCGAAAGCTGTCCCCCATCTTCAGCGACCATGTCTCGCTGTCCACCGTCAGCATCATCTCGCCCTCGAGCACGAGGCCGGCTTCCTCGCCGTCGTGGGTGTAGAGCTCGTCTCCGGTGGAGCCGCCGGGCTCCAGGTGTACCAGGAACAAATTGAGCCGGTTGTCGGCGCCGGCCGGACTGAGCAATTGCTTGGAGACGCCCGTGCGCCAGAGTTTCAGCTCGGGCCGCTGCATGCCGCGCGTCACCACCTGATCGGATGTGCCGTCGCCGCTCGGGCTCGCGCCGAACAGCGCAGCGATGCCGACGCCGAGCACGTCGGCGAGCGTTGCCAGCACGCGGAGCGAGGGTGACGACAGGCCGCGCTCTATCTGGCTGAGGAAGCCGATCGAAAGCGAGGTGCGCTCTGCGACCGTTTCGAGCGAGAACCGCCTGACACGTCTGAGATCGCGGATGCGGCTGCCGACCGCGACGTCCATCGCGGGCTCGGCCGGCTTCGCGCTAGCCTTGGTCTTCGGCTTTCGCGCCGGCTTTGCGGCGGCCGGTTTGCGCATTCTCTTGCCACCGCTCACGTCAAACTGCTTCCTTCATGTGCATGAAAACCGCTTGCGTCAGCCGCCAAAGTGTGACCAAATTTTCATATTGGTGAAAATAGGCCGAAACGGCGTGGCCCGCAACGTCTGAGATCACGACACGCGCGAGTACCGCCACCGGCCGGACCCAAAGGGGGATGCGATGCCGTTGAAGCGTTTTGTTCAGGCCGCGGTCGCGGCGCTTGCGTTGTTCGCCATGGTGCCGGTTTCGGCGCAGCAGGTCCTGAAGGTCGGCTCGACGCCGACCGGCATTCCCTTCACCTTCCTCGATACCAAGACCAACACCATCCAGGGCATCATGGTCGATCTCATCACCGAGATCGGCAAGGATGCCGGTCTCAACGTGCAGATCGAGCCGATGCAGTTCTCGGCGCTGATCCCGTCGCTGACGTCGAGCAAGATCGACATCATTGCCGCCGCGATGTTCATCACGCCGCCGCGCAAAGAGGTCGTCGACTTCTCCGATCCGATCTACACCTACGGTGAAGGCCTGGTGGTGCCAAAGGGCGACACCAAGGCCTACGCCACGCAGGAAGATCTGAAAGGCGAGACCGTCGGCGCCCAGGTCGGCACCGCCTTCGTCGACGCGCTGAAGAAGTCCGGCCTGTTCGCCGACGTCAAGGCTTACGACACCATCCCCGACATCCTGCGCGACGTGAACACCGGCCGCCTCAAGGCCGGCTACGCCGACTACCCGATCGTCGCCTACAATCTGAAGCAAGGCGGCTTCCCCGAGGTGCGTCTGGTCGATGGCTACAAGCCGGTCACCGTCGGCTCGGTCGGCATCGGTGTGCGCAAGGGCGAGGCCGCGCTGCTCGGCAAGATCAACGCCTCGCTCGCCAAGCTCAAGGCCAACGGCACCATCGACAAGATCCTCGATAAATGGGGCCAGAAGGCGCAAGGCTAGTCGAAAGGGCTGATCGGTGAAGGCGGCCCGATGAAAGGCTTCTGGCACGACACCGTCGAGTTTTTCCCGATCCTGATGAACGGCGTCGCGCTGACGATCGTCGTCACCATCGGCTCGCTGCTGCTCTCGACAGTGCTGGGCCTGGTCTGGGCGATGATGCGGGTTTCCGGCATCAGGGTGCTGTCGACGATCAGCGCCAGCGTGATCAACGTCATCCGCGGCATTCCGATCATCGTGCTGCTGTTCTATCTCTATTTCGTGATGCCCGATCTCGGTGTCACGCTGTCGGCGTTGCAGGCCGCCATCCTCGGGCTCGGCATCGCGTACTCGGCCTACCAGGCGGAAAACTTCCGCGCGGGCATCGAGGCGATCGACAAGGGCCAGATCGAGGCGGCGCAGTCGATCGGCATGGGCTGGTGGCTCACCATGCGCCGCGTGGTGCTGCCGCAGGCGGTGCGTATCGTGCTGCCGCCCTATGGCAACGTCATGATCATGATGCTGAAGGATTCCTCGCAGGCCTCGACCATCACGGTGGCCGAGCTCGCGCTCCAGGGCAAGTTGATCGCGTCCTCGACCTTCAAGAACACCAACGTGTTCACGCTGGTGGCGCTGATGTATCTCACCATGAGCATCCCGCTGATCCTGCTGGTCCGCCACTTCGAAAAGCGGGCGGGCAAGAAATGATCGAGCTCACCGACGTCCACAAGAGCTTCGGCGCGAACGAAGTGCTCAAGGGCATCTCGGCCTCGGTGCAGAAGGGCGAGGTGGTCTGCATCGTCGGCCCGTCCGGCTCCGGGAAATCGACGATCCTGCGCTGCATCAACGGGCTAGAGAGCTATGACCGCGGCGCGATCAGCGTCGAGGGCTTGAAGGTCGACCGCGATGCGCCGTCGATCGTGTCGATCCGCACCCAGGTCTCGATGGTGTTCCAGCGCTTCAACCTGTTCCCGCATCGCACTGTCCTCGAAAACGTCGTCGAGGGTCCGCTTTATGTCAAGAAGGAGCCGCGCGGCGTTGCGCTCGAGCGTGGCCGGGCGCTGCTTGCGGAGGTGGGGCTTGCCGAGAAGGCCGACGCGCATCCGCCGCAGCTCTCTGGCGGCCAGCAGCAGCGCGTCGCGATCGCACGCGCGCTGGCGATGCAGCCCAAGGCGATCCTGTTCGACGAGCCGACTTCGGCACTCGATCCCGAGCTCGTCGGCGACGTTCTCGGCGTGATGCGCAAGCTCGCCGATGATGGCATGACCATGGTCGTCGTCACCCACGAGATGGGTTTTGCCCGCGATGTCGCCGACCGCGTGCTGTTTATCGACGGCGGCGTCATCGTCGAGCAGGGACAGGCCAAGGCCGTCCTCAATCAACCCCAGCATCCGCGGACGCAGGACTTTTTGCGCCGCGTGCTGCATCTGCTCTGAACGGTCCTTGCCATGAACGCGCCCGCCCGCCTGCCTCTGCCGCCGTCACTTTATGCCGCCACCGCCGTCGCGCCGGCCGCAACGCCGCCGCTCGATGCTGACAAGAACGTCTCCGTCGCGATCGTCGGCGGAGGCTTCACGGGCCTGTCCACCGCGCTGCATCTGGCCGAGCAGGGCGTCGAGGCCCTGGTGCTGGAGGCGCAGGAGCCGGGCTGGGGCGCATCCGGCAACAATGGCGGTCAGACCAATCCCGGCCTGAAGCACGATCCCGATCAGATCGAGGCCGACTTTGGCACCGATCTCGGCCGTCGCATCATCGATTTCGCCTACGGCACCACGAATTTCACTCACGAGCTGATCCGCCGCTACCAAATTCCCTGCGAGGCGCGGCAGAACGGCACGCTGCGCGCGGCCTATAACGAAGCGAGCGCGGCGGCGATCGACAAGACCACGCAGCAATGCATCCGCCGCGGCATGCCGGTGAAGCTGTTGAACCGCGACCAGTTGCGCGAGATGACCGGCACCGATCGCTATCTCTGCGCGATGTTCGACGCTCGCGGCGGCGATTTGCATCCTCTCAGTTACGCCCGCGGTCTTGCGCGCGCTGCGATCTCGGCAGGCGCGACCGTCCATGGCGAGACGCCGGCGCTGTCGCTTCGCCGCGACGGCAGCCGGTGGCGCATCGAGACGCCGGGTGCGGTCGTGCATGCGGAAAAGGTGCTGCTCGCCACCAACGGTTTTACCGACGATCTCTGGCCCGCGCTCCGCCGCACCATCGTTCCGGTGTTTTCCTCGATCGCCGCCACCGCGCCGCTCTCCGACGAGGTCGCCCGTTCGATCATGCCGACGCGCCCGGTTCTCTACGAGAGTGGTCACATCACGGTCTACTACCGCATCGATCAGCAGAACCGTCTCCTGATGGGCGGCCGCGGCCCGATGCGTTGGATCAGTGCGCCGTCCGACGTTGCCTATCTGATCCGCTACGCCGAGCGGCTATGGCCGCAGCTCAAAGGCGTTTCCTGGACCCACGGCTGGAATAGCCGGCTCGCCATCACCAGTGATCATTATCCGCACCTGCACGAGCCGGCCGAGAACATTTTGATCTCGCTCGGCTGCAACGGCCGCGGGGTTGCGCTCTCGACCGCGATGGGCGCCCAGCTCGCGCGCCGCCTGATCGGCGGTGCCAAGGCCGAGATCGACATGCCCGTCACCGGCATCAAGCCAATTCCGATGCACGCGTTCTGGCCGGTGGGCGTGACGACAGCGGTGTTCGCAGGTCGGGTCCGGGACCGGTTGGGTATCTAAACGCATTGCGCCGCCCTTGTCAGGGGCGGCGCTTTGTCGTTCCGATCCGAGATTTCAGCAGCGGCCCTGCTTCCACAGGCCGGGCGGGCAGCCCATGCCGCGCCAGCCGACTTTGCGCCCGTGGTACCATCCCGGCGGCGTGCCATGATAATGGCCCATCGCGTGGCCGTGACCATGCCCATGACCGCCGTGGCCACCTTTGGCAATAGCTGGGCCGGTAACCGCGAAGCCGGCCGCAATGATCAGCGACGCAGCGAGCGCAAGTTTCTTCATCATGTCCTCCACTGGGCGAGCGCACTTGTCCGTTCAATGAACGAACTGTGGACAGGTAAGTTCACTGCAAATGTGGAGAGAGCGTGACGCTCAGGCTTCCGCGACTGCATCAGCCCATGGCTGGAAGATCTCGACCGCGCCGGAGTTGACGTCGCCCTCGCGCATCACCACGCTCGGGCAGGCGAATTTCATCGGCAGCGCCTGCACCTGCGTCTCCTCATAGTCGAAGCGCGCCGCGAGTGCCTTGCGCGCGTCCGCGGGCAAGCGGCTATCCCCGATCACGACCGCGCCCTCGCTGGCGTCGATGCGCGGCTGGTGGATCGCGGTGTCGAGGTCCATGCCGAAATCCATCGCAAACGACGCCAGCTGCATCACCGCCGGCAGGATGCGGCGGCCGCCAGAGGCGCCGATCGCGAGGCGTCTGCCGTCCTTGGTTTCGGCAATCACGGGCGTGTAGTTGGTGAGACAGCGCTTGCCGGGGGCGAGCGAGTTGGTCGTGCCCGGCGTCGGGTCGAACCACATGATGCCGTTGTTCATGGGGATGCCAGTGTGCGGCGTCACATATTTCGAGCCGAAGGTCGAGAGCAGCGTCTGCGTCACCGCCGCCATGTTGCCGTGGCGGTCGACCATGGAGAAATGCGTGGTGCAGGCCGGCGCCAGATGTTCCGCGCCGAGCGAGCGCTTGCCGTCGGCGTCGCCCATGTCGCCCAGCCGCTGGCGATAGGCCGATTGCAGGGCAAGCGCGTATTCGGCATAGGTCGCCGCGTCCGGCGCGCCCGTGGGCTTCAGGTTCTGCTGCAACAGGCGTAGCGCATGCGCCAGCGTCGGGCCGGCCGTGAGCTCCGGCGTCGCAAACACCGTGCCGCCGCGATAGGGAATCGCCAGCGGCTCGCGCAGATGGGCGCGGAACGCGGCGAGATCCTCCACCGACAGCGACCCGCCGTCGGCGCTGATGTCGGATGCGATGCTTTTGGCGAGGTCGCCCTGGTAAAAATCACGCGGGCCGGCTGCGGCGAGATGCGCCAGCGTCGCTTTCAATTTCTCCTGCGGCAGCCGCGTCTCGGCCTTGATGCCCCACGGCGCGTTCGGAGGCAGGCCGTCCTTCAGGAAGATCTCTGCGCTGGCAGTATAGCGCCTGAGGTCGGCCGCGGTGCTGGCGATCATCAGCGTCGTCCACCAGTCGACCAGCAAGCCTTCGCCGGCGATTGTCGCTGCCGGTGTCAGTAAATCCTTCCACGGCAATTTGGCGTGGCGGCGATGCGCCTCCTCCATGCCGGCAACGACGCCGGGCACCGCGATCGAGCCGGGGCCGTGAATGTTGCGGTCGTCCTTCACCCGCGGCCAGGGAAACAGGTCGGAGGCCGCGCCTTTGCCGGCGAGCGGATAGTCGGCGACGCGCAGGCTCTGCGGCGCGCACATGCCGTAGTCGATCACCTCGTGGCGATTTTCCGTGGCGCGGTAGAGCACCATCGCACCGCCGCCGCCCATGCCGCTCATCCAGGGCTCGAGCGCGTTCAGCGCGAAAGTGGTCGCGACGATCGCGTCGACGCAATCGCCGCCGGCCGCCAGCACCTGCGCGCCGACCTCGGCCGCTCGCCGCGATTGCGCGGCGACGATACCGCTCTTGGCCTTGATTGCGGGTTTGCGGATGTATTGGGCGCGGCTGAACTGGTGGGGCATGATGTCTGTCGTGGCTTCGTTGCGTTGATGTCGGGCTCCGCGATCGGCGAAGCGCGCAGACAATGGCACATTGCGGCCAACGAGAACATCCAGAGGGAGAAGCGACATGGCTGGTGTGAAACAAGCGCGGGATGGCGCGGCTACAGAGCCGTCGAGACGGGCACTTTATCTTCGCGTCGTCATGGCCGGGCTTGTCCCGGCCATCCACGCGCTTTCGCGATTGCCGCGAGACGTGGATGCCCGTGACATCTGGCGCGAAGACGCGCTTCGCGCTTTTGCCCGGGCATGACAAGTTTGCGGGAGCAGTGCTAAAAAAGAGACGAAGCCGCAGCGCTCAGAGCGGGCGGTCCAGGCGGCTGGCCTGATGCTTGGCGCGCCATTTCGGGCCGGGGCCGCGCATGTAGTGAAGTTCGGGACGGTAGGGATTGCCTGCGGTCCGCACCAGCGCCTGCCATTTGGCGGCGACGAAGCTGAGGGGCTGGCGGAGCAGGCTCAATGAAGGGAGCGGCACGGCATCACCTTAATGTGGCTTGCCGAGCATGGCGGTGAAGGGGAGCTCGAAAATCTCTTCGCCATCATCGCCGTTGACATGGATCACCCAGTCGCGCCAGTCCTCGTTGCCCGGCGTCAGGATCATCGAGCGCATGATCTGGTCGGCGCGGTCGCGCGCCTCGGTCAGATTGGCGACAGCGGTGCCGTAGCGATCGACCAGCGTGCCTTCGGTGTTGGAGCAGTGGAAATACATCTGAACCATATACGCCTCCTGTAGAGAGCGGCTTGGACGGCAAACCGATACCATCCGAAACGACCGAAAGACATTCGGGCCAAGCCCGGTAAGGGAATCTACGGAGATTGGTCGGAACGAAGACCCTTGGAGGTTTAATCACAGCGGAGTGATGATCAACTGGACGGCGTCCTTGCAGCGTGGAACTCTGGACTTTCGACGGGAAAGTCCGGGGGACCGCCGTGAATCGCCTCATATTCTGTTGCGAGCGCCCAAGCCTGCGCGCTTGTGTCGCCGCCTTCATTGGAGCCTCGCTCTTTGGGATCCTGATCTGTCTCGCCTCGGTGGCGTCTTCGCAGCCGCTCCGCAAAAGCGGCTATGCGATCGGCACGGAAAGCTGCGGCAGCGGCGATCTCGGCTTTCCCAGGATCCCGATCGACATGAAGGCGGGGTTTTGCGCCGGTCTCGTCGCCAGCGAAGATGACCACCTCAAGTTTCCGCGTTCGATCATCCAGGTGCCCGGCCACGATCTGTTCGTGGTCGCCGACATGGGCGGCTGGGGCCACACCGACGGCCGGCTGCTGCTGCTCGATCCGCATGCCGCCGAGGGCAAGCGGTTCAAGGAGCTGCTGACTGCGATCGAGTATCCATTCGGCCTCGCGATCGGCCCGGACCGGAAGCTCTATGCCGCGACCGCGGAGACGATCTTCCGGTTCGATCCGCTTGCGGACAATCCGCGCGGCACGGTCGAGACCATCATCCGCCATCTGCCCGGCCGGCGGATCACGCTGCCCGATGGCACCAGGCTCGACGAGAGCGCGCATCCGCTCAAGCAATTCGTGTTCGACAGGAACGGGCGGCTGTTCGTCAATGTCGGATCGCACAGCGACGATTGCATCACGCCGGCGCCGATCACCCGCGCTTGCGCGGCGGCTGAAGGTGCCTCCGCGATGGCTGCGATCTGGCTGTTCACACCGCCTTCAGCCGGCGTCTTTGCGGCGTTGAAGCCGAACGATCCCGATCCGCCGCACGCGGTTTACGCGCGCGGCTTGCGCAATTCACTGGCGCTGGCGCTGCACCCGAATTTTCCCGATGCCGGCTACGCCTTCCTGCAAGGCGAGAACGGCCGCGACCTGCCTGATATCTTCAAGCCGAACGAAGAGCTCAACGTGATCGAGCAGGGCAGGCACTACGGCTGGCCCTATTGCTACGATCTGTCGACTTCGAGTCCCGAATTCAAACTCGTGCTGCAATCCGGGATCTACAAATCGCTCTGCACGGCCAATGCGCTGTACAAGGCGCCGTTCTCCCTGATGCCGCCGCACGGCGCGCCGCTGGCGATGCTGTATTATCACGGCGCCAAATTCCCGGAGCTGGAAGGCAAGCTCCTCGTTGGCCTCCACGGCTATCGTCCGACCGGCAGCCGCGTCCTCGTCTACGATGTCGACGATCACGGCTTTCCGAGGCCAAGCCCGGCGCCGGTGCGTTACCATGTCAGCTGCGCGGCCGATCCGACCCACAGTTTTCAGACCAATGCCGGCGAAGTCGCCGCCGCACCGTTCGAGGAGTTGATCGCCGGCTGGCACCGCGTCAACGGCGCGCGGCCGCTGGGCGCGCCGGTCGGCATGACGGTCGCGGAGGACGGCGCGATCTGGCTGGTCGAGGACAAGAACCAGACGGTGATCCGCATTGATCGCGCCGTGGGCGATGCCCCGGAGCCGCTGCCTTGCGACATGCGCAGCCAGGCGCTGATCGACGAGCTCGCGGCGTTCGTCGCAAGGGCCGCGCAGAACCGCATCCGGCTGACCACGCTGCGCAAGGGGCTGGTCGAAAAGCACTGCCTCGGCTGCCATTCCGATTTCGGCCTGAACGCCGGACAATCGGACGCCGAGAAGGACACCACCGTGCTGCGCTTCATGCTGTCGCAGGACGGCTGGATCTATCCGGGCGATCCCGCCTCCGGCAAGCTGCGCACGCGGCTGCGCGGCCTCGGCGCTGAGAAGCTGATGCCGCCCGGCGGCGCAAAATTGCCGAAGACCAAGCCCGGCTATGCCGGCCTGCTCGAGACAGCAGACCTGCTCGTTGCCAAAATGGTTCCGGGCATGCGGATGCGTATCAAGTCCGGCCCGCCGCAGCGAAAATTCTTCAGCAAGGCGAACAAGGAATGCGGCGAAATGCCGGCCGGCAAGGTCGTCGTCGTGACACAAAGGAGCGCTGTAGACAAACGTGGCTTCAGCCGCTTCTTCCGGCCGGCCGATCCCTATTTGAATGGCGAGTGCACCGACGACGATGGCTATTACATCCGGCAGGAATTTCTGGTGCCTGTGCAGTAGCGTCCTTCTCGTTCTTGCGGCGGCACCGGTCCGGGCCGAAACCAGGCTGTTCGAAAGCGTGCAGGTGACGCCGCCCGGCGAATACACCTTCGGCATCGAGGGGCCGGCCGTCGATGTCGAGGGCAACCTCTTCGTGGTCAACCTCGGTAAGCCCGGCACCATCGGCAGGCTGCCTCCGGGCGGCGCGGCTTCGCAGCAATTTTCGGCACTGCCCGAAGGCAGCGTCGGCAACGCCATCCGCTTCGATCGCAACGGCACCATGTTCATCGCCGACTACAAGAAGCACAACATCTTCGCGATCCCGAAGGGCGCCGCCGAGCCGGTCGTCTGGTTTCACTCCGACGAGATGAGCCAGCCCAACGACATCACGCTCGCCCGCGACGGCACGATCTATGCGAGTGATCCGAACTGGAAGGGCCGGGAAGGCCACATCTGGCGCATTGCCAAGGCCGCTGACGGATCGGTGCAGGGGCAGGTCATGGCGGCGCCGCGCGCGATGGGCACCACCAATGGCATTGATCTCAGCCCGGACGGCAAGACGCTCTACGTCGGCGAATCCAGCAGCGGCCAGATCTGGTCCTACGCGCTCAGCGGCAATGCGCTCATTGATGCAAAGCTGGTCAAGGCATTTCAACCCGATACCGTCGATGGTATCCGCACCGACGTCGCCGGCCGCCTCTACGTCGCGCGCATTCTCAAGGGCACGATCGCGCTGATGAAGAACAATGGTGCGGTCGAGCGCGAGATCGCGCTGAAGGGCAAGGAGCCGACCAACCTCGCCTTCGGCGGCAGCGACGGCAAGACTGTCTTCGTTACGCAGCGCCAGGGCGGCTTCATCGAGTCGTTCCGGACCGATCAGCCGGGCCGCGAGCACTGCCTTCAGCGCGAACGCTGCTGAACGCAAAGGACTCGAACTTGGTCTGCTTCCAGCGCGGAGCGGCGTGGCAGCAGCGGCACTCTTCTTGCTTGCATCTGGCCGCCGCGGGGATCAAGACATCCGTGGCACGTCAAAGAGCATGCGACCACGGAGTGTTGAGTGAAAGCCGTCCATACCGAACTGCACCGCAGCCACGATCCGCAATTCTTCCTGGTGCGCGGTGTCGTCAAGCGCACCACCGAGCAGCCCGAGCGCGCCGACCGGCTGCTCCAGGGGCTCAAGGACGGCAAGCATCAGCTGGTCGAGCCGACCAGGTTCGGGCAGGGGCCCCGCGCGCGCATTCACAGCCCGGAATATCTGTCGTTCCTGAGCGAAGCCTGGGACGCCTGGACCGCGCTCGGCGATTCCGGTCCCGAGATGATCGGCAACATTCATCCCGTGCGCCATGCCGCGACCTATCCCACCCACATCGTTGGCAAGCTCGGCTGGCACACCGCCGACACCGCGGCGCCGATCGGCCCGGGCACCTGGGCAGCGGCTTGCGCGGCGACCGACGTCGCCGTCACCGCGGCGCAGATGGTGATGGACGGGGAGGATGCGACCTACGCGCTCTGCCGTCCGCCCGGCCATCATGCCTATCGCGACATGGCCGGTGGCTTCTGCTTTCTCAACAACAGCGCGATCGCCGCTGCTCATCTGCGGACCAGGCATGAGCGCGTCGTGATCCTCGACGTCGACGTCCATCACGGCAACGGCACGCAAGGAATTTTCTACGCGCGATCTGACGTCTACACGGTATCAATCCACGCCGATCCCGTCGCGTATTATCCTTACGTGTGGGGCTATGCCCATGAGCGCGGCGAGGGGCCGGGCCTCGGCACCAATCTCAATATTCCCCTGGCCATCGGCACCGGCGACGACGGCTATATCCAGGCGATGGAGGTCGCGCGCAAGGCGATCGAGTCCTTTGCGCCCGGCGCGCTCGTCATCGCGCTCGGCCTCGATGCCTCCGAGCACGATCCGCTGAAGGGCCTCGCCGTCACCACGCCGGGCTTCCGCCGCATCGGCCAGGCGATTGCCCGGATGGGCTTGCCGACCGTGTTTGTGCAGGAGGGCGGCTATCTCTCGGATATTCTCGGTGCCAATTTAACCTCGGTGCTGGCGGGATTTGAGGAAGCGCGCTGATCTTCGCCTCTTCCCGCGTGCGGCAGGGCAATCGCATATGGGTGCACGATGGCGACATCGGCAGTGGGCTCCCTCTCCCGCTTGCGGGGGAGGGTTGGGGTGGGGGTGTCTCGGCGTCGGGATTGTCGAGATTGGGAAGGATATCCCGCCGTGGCGAGAGCCCTCACCCGCCGCGCTCTACGAGCGCGTCGGCCTCTCCCGCAAGCGGGAGAGGCGGAGCAAGCCCGTGGACAATGCTCGTGAAATCCATATGCGATAGCCCTGCCGCAAGCGGGGAGAGGGGAGACGACCTTCAAAACATCCCGCTCGCCGCGAGCGCCTTGCAGACGTGCTGCATCTCGGCCTCGTCGGCGACCATGTCCAGCATGATCGTGCTCAGGCCCTTCGCCGCGAAATCCTTGAGCCTCGCGCCGATCTCGGCGTAGCTGCCGACGAGGTAGGGGCAGTCCGCCTGGAAGGTCAGGAACGGCAACAGCCAGTAGCCGTTGTCCTGAAGCTCGCCGCCCTGACCGTCATAGAGATGCCGCTTCCAAACGGAGTCGGTGTTCTCCATCGTGAGCGTCAGCAGCTCGCGATCGTCAGGATTGTCGCGGAAGCGGCTCTTCGCCGCCTGCCGTGCAGCGTCGCGGCTCTCGCGGGCAAAGATGCCGAAATTCATTCCGGGCGCATTGAGGCCGCGATCGAGATCGGGCGGCAGCATCTGCATCTTGATGCAGCCGGTTTCCTTCGCCACGCGCTGCGCCGGCTCCGACTGGCCCGCGATCAGGAACTCCGGCATCAGCTCGGCCGGCAGGCGCGGCCGCAGCTGCAGGCTGCTTGCGCGATAGAACCGGCCGTCGAAATCGACCGGCCGCTGGCTCGACAGCAGCTGGCGCATCAGCGCGACGAATTCACCGAGGCGGACATAGCGTTCGGCATGCGACTGGTCGTCGCCCAGTCCCTGCAAGTCACTGACCGCGGTCCCCGTGATCATGTTGAGATAGATCTTGCGGCCGTAGAGCTGCGCGAAAGACGAGACGAACTTCGCCGCCGTGAACGGATGCATGTAGACGGGGTTGACAGCGATCAGCGGCGAGCTCCGCGTCGTCCCTGCCATGATGTGCTGGGCCATCGCCCAGGGCTCGACGAACACGTCGTTGCCTTCGAACAGCAGGATGCCTTCAAAACCGTTGCGGTCGGCAAATTGCGCGACCTGCATCAATTCGCCGACGTATTTTTTGGGGTCGCGGTTGCGCGAAATCGCGGGAAAGACGCGAAGCCGCGGGGGCATCATTCAGCCGCTTGCTGGAGAGGCCAGGCACGACGGCTGATGGGAAGGCCGCCGGCCGCACGCGAGCCGTCCGCGATCGCAAGGCGATGCGAGGGCGACGGCGAGCATAACTGGAAGCGCCAGCCCCGGGGATCGTCAGCGATATCGGGTTTGAAGCTGATCCCGATCGCCTCCTGCGATACCTGCATCGCGAACGCGTCGAGCGGAAGGTTGAGCCCAAAGCCCCGGGCCTTCAAATAGGCCTCCTTGAGCGTCCAGTAGTCGAAGAATCGCTCGATCGCGGCCGGCTCCGGCAGTTCGCGCAGGGTTTCGATCTCCTCCGGCGCAAAGAACCGAAGCGCGGTGGACAGCGGGGCCACCCGCCGCGACACGGTTTCGACGTCGACGCCGACCGCCTCGTGCCTGGATACGACGCAGGCGACGCAGCCGTCGGCGTGGGACAGGCTGAAATGCAGTGCGGTCGAGGTCGCAGGCGCTGCGACAAAGGGCCGCCCGTAGCGGCCGGTTGCGAACGACCAGTCGGCGGGTGCGACGTCCGGCGTAGCCTGCGAGAGCGCGAGGCGCAGCAAGGCGTGTGCGAAGATATATTGCCGCCGATGCCGCTCGAACATGAAAAGTTCGGCCCGCACCCGTTCCTCGATCGAGAGCAAGCGCCGGCACGCATCGACCACGCCGGGCGTGTCGATGCTCTCGATCAGTCCGACAAACAGTTCAATTCCGTCGTCTGCCATCAATAAGGCCCATGACGTCAGTCCGAGGCGCCACCCCCGGCTCTGACGAAAGAAATCAACTGAGCAAGAATCAACTGCGCGGACCAATTCTAGCGGTCCACCCGAGGCAGATTCGTGTCAATTGCTGGACGGTTTACGGACGCAAGCTTGTGCGAGCCCCCCAGCTCGACAGGCGTGCGGCCGTTCTCCGAAGATTCGTGCGGCGTCCCGGCCGACTAGTCTTACTTTTTCTTCTTGGCCTTCTTCTTCCCGCCGAGCATGGCCATGCTGGCATCGACGTCCTTCAGCGCAGACTGAAGCTTCTTCTTCTCGGCGGCGAGCAGCTTCTGGAGGGCCTTGCGGTCCTTGTCGCTCAACGAGGTGCCCTTGGTAAATTTGATGAAACCCATAACAAACTCCCCCGGTTGAAAATAATCGTCCAAATCAAAACGCGAGAATAATCTTGCGCGGCGAACGCCAAATAATCAAGATGCAACTTGTTCATTCACAGCTCTGGCGAGTGAACCAGTATTCGCCCGGTGCGAATTCAGGCTGCTCCAGCCGCCCTGCGATCGAGCAATCGCCCGAGCAACGTATTGGGCTGGGCGACCGCTGCCGCCAGCAGCGTGACGAGGTCCTCCATCCATTCGCCGACCAGCCGGCCGTCGAGCAGCTCGTGCTTGTAGTTGCACGAACCGGTAATTCCGGACGGGCGCTCCTTGAGCATCAGCGACAACCAGGTCTGGTCGATCGGCAGCACCGGCTGGCCCTCGCGCGCGAGATTTCCGATGGACCGCAGGGCGATGTCGGGCAGGTCGAGCGGCCGGCGCAGCGGATTTTGCAGCGTGAAATAGACCTGGAGCAGCGAAGCAGGATCGATCCCTTCTTGCTCCAGATGGTCGGCCAGGACGTTGAACGGCAGCTCTTGCCGCGCATGCGCCTCGAGCACGCTCTGGCGCACTCTGGCCAAGGCCTGCGCGAACGATAGGTCCTGCGTGATTTGGGTGCGGACGATCACCGTATTCTCGAACGGGCCGACGATGCGGTCGGTGTCCGGCTGGCTGCGATTGGCCATGGCGGTGGCGACTGAAATGTCAGTGCGACCGGTTCGCGCCAGCAGCAGTGTCTTCAGACCGGTGAGAAGGCACATGAATAGCGTGCCATTGTGCCGGCCGGCGAATGCCGTCAGCCGCGCGATCAGCTCGCGCTCAAGGCTGACCGGGTGATGCCCGGTGGACGCGCTTGCGCTTGATTCGCCGTCGAAGACGGGGGGCGCGCCGCGCAGGGTCTCCGTCCATTCGGCCGCCTGCCGGCGAGCCGCCTCCGTGCCGCACCACCAGCGCTGCCAGCGCGCGACGTTTGAAAACGCCAGCGGCAGCTTTGGCAGCGGCACCGATGGATATCCGGCCAGCGCAGCATAGCGGTTGGACAATTCCTCGAACATCACGCCGATCGACCAGCCGTCGGCTATCGCGTGGTGCAGCGTTAGCAGCAGCACGTGGTAGTCATCGTGGAGCCGCAACAGCCGGGCGCGCAACAGCGGCGCGCGCGTGGTGTCGATCGGGGTGTAGGTCTCCCGCTCGGTCAGGAGCTTGATTTTCCTGAGTTCGAGGGCCCTGCGCCGCTTGTTGTTGTGGGGGTGACCGTCGCCGATGGTCTCGACGGTCAGCACCCGGCGGAGCGTGCCCGGTGCGGCGATACGGGTGGCAGGCTCCTCGCCGTCCCAGCCGAAACTGGTTCGCAGCGATTCGTGGCGGCGCACGACATCATCGATCGCCTGCGCCAGGGCAGCCTCGTCGAGCGGCCCCTCAAGATGGAAAGCGAAAGGCAGGTTGAACAGCGGGAGGCCTGCCAGGTTCTGCTCGATTCGCAGCATCTGATCCTGCGCGATCGAGAGCGTGGGCGGACCGCCTTCGGCCAGCCGGGCGGCACTTGCCTGTGACGTGTGCGGCTTCGCCGCGACGGCCTCATCGACCCGCCGGGCAAGCTGTTCGATCGTCGGTGCCTCGAAAATGGTCTTGATCGGTAGCGATACGCCGAGTGCGCGAGCGACGCGCGCCATCACCTGACCCGCCAGCAGAGAATGGCCGCCGAGATCGAAGAAATTGTCGGTGACGCCGAGATTGTCGACCTTCAGCAGGTCGATCCAGATGTCGGACAGGACCTTTTCAGTGAAGCGGCGTGCCGGCACGGCGGCATCTGCCGCATAGGTTTCCTGTTGTGCGGGCGCCAGCAACGCCGACCGGTCGATCTTGCCATGGGCATTGAGCGGCATCTGCTCCAGGAACAGGAATGCGGACGGGATCGCATGGCCTGGCAGCCGGCTCTTGAGGAAATCGCGCAGCTCGCTGGCGTTGATCTGGCCACCTGCCTTGGGGACGATATGGGCGATCAGCCTGACATCGCCGCTCGTCTCGCGGCGCGGCTCGACGATTCCGGCGCGCACGGCAGGATGGCCGGCAAGCGCGTTCTCGATCTCCTTGAGCTCGATGCGGTAGCCGCGAACCTTGACCTGGTGGTCGGCGCGGCCGAGGCACTCGATCGTCCCGTCGGCGCGGCGGCGGGCGAGATCACCGGTCCGATACAGCCGGCGACCTGCCTGGCGCGCGAACGGATCGGGCAGGAAGCGCTGCCGGCTTTGCGCGGGATCGTTGATATAGCCGCGGCCGACGCCGGCGCCGGCGATGCAGAGCTCGCCGACCACACCGACCGGCAGCGGCTCCAGGTTCGCATCGAGCACGTAGAGCTGGGTGTTAGGGAGCGCCGCGCCGACCGGGACATTGGCGGTCGCCGCCGCCGGCGGCTTGGTCAGCCGATGCAGGGAGACGTCGTCGGAACATTCCGATGCGCCATAGGCGTTGATCAGCGGCACTTTTGGAAAGCGGACGAACCAGGCGCGGCAGAGGTCGACGGGCAGTGGCTCGCCGGTCGAGATCAGGAGGCGCAGCCCCGCAAAGGCGCGCTGGATGGCCGCCTCGTCGATGCGTTCGAGGATCACACGCAGCAGCGAAGGGACGATTTCGAGCACCGTGATACCCTCGCGTTCAATCTCCGCCGCGAGCAGGATGGGGTCCTGGACGATTGCGTTGCCACAGACATGGACGCGCGCGCCGACCATCGGGCCGGCGAGGAACTGCCAGACCGAGATCACGAAACTCTGCGGCGCGGTCTGCGCGATCACGTCCCTGGCCGAGAGGCGGAGCTCGGAAATGAGCGAGGCCAGATGGTTCGACAGGCCGCGCTGCTCGATCATGACGCCCTTCGGCGCGCCGGACGAGCCAGAGGTATAGATCAGATAGGCAAGGCTCGAGGCCGCGCGCCGTTCAGCATGCGCCGGTTTGGTCGATCCGAGCGCGATGGCGTCTTCGAGCTCGGCCACCGGGATACGTGTGAGCAGAGGCTCGAGCAGCGCGTCGACCATGGCGGACTGCGCGCGTCCGGTCAGTAGCATGCGGGCGCAGCTCGAGCCGAGGATGGTCGCGAGTCGCGCCGGCAGCTGGGCCGGATCGAGATTCAGAAAGGCCGCGCCCACCCGCTGGATCGCGATCATTGCGGCAAGCAGGTCGGGTCCGCGATCCGCAAGCAAGGCGACCACCGTCTCGGCGCCGACGCCCTCGCGCGCAAGCCAGCGCGCGATCGCCTGACTGCGACGGGCCAGTTCGCGATAGCTCAGGCAGGCGCGTCCGTCCGACACCGCCACGGCGTTCGGCGTCCGCTTGGCCTGGCGGTCGAAGCGTTCGCTTAAGTTGCCGCGCATGGTGAAATTGGCGCGAACGCCATGGCCCACAGTCAGCAAGTGCCGGCGTTCGGCCGCCGTCAGGAGTGGCAGGCGCGAGATGCGCTGCTCCGGATTGGCGATGACGGCCTTCAGCAGCGTCTTGAACTGAGCGGCCATGTCCTCGATCGTCGCAGCGTCGAACAAATCGGCGGCGTACTCGAAGAAGCCGGTGAAACGGCCGTCGGGCTCGACCAGCTCGAGCGTGATGTCGAAGCGTGCGACCTTTGGGTCGATTTCCAGCCGACGCGCCGACAGGCCGGGGAAGCGCGCGGCCTCGATCGACGCGTTCTGGAGGATGAACATGATCCGGAACAGCGGATTGCCGTCGCTCCGGCGCGCGACCTGCAACGCGCGCAGCACCTCCTCGATCGGGAGATCCTGGTTGCGGTAGGCATCGAGCGTGACCTGGCGGACCCGCCGCAACAACTCGCCGAAGGTCGGGTCGCCACCAAAATCGTTGCGCAGGATCAGCGTGTTGGCGAACAGCCCGATCAGGGGCTCGCTCTCGATCTGGTTGCGGTTCGCGATCAGCGAGCCCGTCGCCACGTCCTCATGTCCGGTGTGCCGGAACAGGAGGCACTGGAACACCGCGAGCAGCGTCATGAACGGCGTGACGCCCTGATCCTGGCTCAGCGATCTCAGATCGGTTGAGAGGGCCTTCGTAAATTCGAGATAATGACGGGCGCCGCGGCCGCTCCAGACCTCCGGCCTTGTGCGGTCGGTCCGCAGCGGCAGTGTCGTCATTCCGTTGAGTTGTGTCCGCCAGTAATCGAGCTGCTCCTTGGCCGCCGGCGTCTGCGCCCAGCCCTGCTGCCACAAGGCAAAGTCGCGGTACTGGAAGGACGGTGCTGGCAGTGCCGCCGCTCCGTGCTTGCGCGCGAGGGCATAATGGGCGGCAAGCTCCTCCCAGAACAGCCGTTGCGACCAGCCGTCGGTGACGAGGTGATGAACGTTGACCACCAGCGCATGGCTGTTCCTATCAAGCGAGAGCAGCGAGACCTTCAGAGGCGGCTCTCGCGCCAGATCGAACGGGTATTGCGCAAGCTCGAGCGCCTTGCGCCGGATCACCGCTGCCCGCTTGTCCGCTGGGCAAGGCTTGAGCTTGATCCGCTCGAATCGCGCTGCGGATCGAAGCACCCGCTGCACCGGCTCGCCGTGGCGTTCGACGAAGACCGAGCGCAGCACGTCGTGACGTTCGCAGAGTGCTGCGAGGCTCGCTTCAAGCGCGGCGGCGTCGACATGGCCCCTGAGCATGGCGACTTCGACGACATTATAATTGTAGCGCGTCGGATCGAGCCGCGAGAGCACATACATCCGCTGCTGCTGGAATGACAGCGGCGAGTCTGCTTCTGCGGCCTGACGCCAAGCTGGCAACATCGCTTCACGATGGGCCGCGGCAGTCTCGATCCGGGCTGCGAGCGCGGCCACCGTAGCGCAATCGAAAATGTCCTCGAACGAGAAGTCGACGTTGTAGCGCTCGCGCAGGCGCGAGCGCATTTGCGTCACCGCGAGCGAGTCTGCGCCGAGCGCAAAGACGTCTTGCTCGACGCCAACCTGCGACAACTCCAGCAGACTGGCCCAGATGTCCGCGAGCTGGGTCTCCAGCGCGCTACGCGGCAAGTGTGCCTCGTCGTCGTCCCTGGGCGTCGCGATCAGCTCGGCCAGCGCGTTGCGCTTGACCTTGCCGCTCGCGCCCTTGGGCAGCGCGGCCACGCTGCGGATCAGGCTCGGCACCTTGTAGGCCGCGAGCCGCTTTCGCGCGAACTGCCGCAACTGGTCCGAGCTCGCCTCCGAATTCGGCCGCAGCACCACGACGGCCGCGACGTTCTCGCCGAGCTTGTGGTGCGGGATGGCGAACACGCCGGCCTCCAGCACCGCCGGATGGCTGAGCAGGACCTCTTCCACCTCCAGGGGCGAGATCTTCTGCCCGCCGCGGTTGATGACGTCCTTGATGCGACCGACGATGAAGAGATAGCCGTCGGTATCGAGGTAGCCGAGATCGCCGGTCCGGAACCAGCCGTCGCGGAAGGCGATCTCTGTTGCCGCATCGTCATTATAGTAGCCGCGGCTCATGTTCGGCCCGCGCAGCGCGATTTCGCCATGCTGGCCAGCCGCAAGCGCGCGGCCTGCTTCGTCCATGATCGCAATCTCGGGGCCTGCGGGCCGGCCGACCGATCCGACCTTGCGCAGTTCGAACGGATTGGCTGCGATCTGCGAGGCCGCTTCCGTCATGCCGTAGGTCTCGAGCACGGGAACGCCGAACGTCGCCTCCAGCCCTTCGAGGATCGCGGGCGCCAGCGAGGACGAGGCCGAGCGGATCACGCGCAGCGACGATGACCGGACGCGGTCCGGGTCGGCTTCCGCCGCCGTCAGCAGCACGCGATGAATGGTCGGCACCGCCGTGTACCAGGTCGGCTGCAACTCCCGCATCCAGCCGAAGAAGGACGCCGCGTCAAAACCATTGGTGCAGATCACGCTCGAGCCCGCGGCGAGCGCGGTCACAAGGCCGGAGATCAGACCATGGGCGTGGAATAGCGGCAGCACGTTGAGCAGGCGATCGCGGGACGTGAGCGACAGCACGCGGCCGGCATTGGTGGCGGACAGGCAAACGTTGCGATGCGTCAGTGGCACCATTTTCGGCCGCGCGGCCGTGCCCGACGTTAGGAGGATGAACGCGTCGTCGTCGCCGCCCGAGACGCCGCTGGCATTCGCGGGTCCGATCGTTGGGCCAAGGAATTTGCAGCCGCCGAGATCGTTGTTCGGACCCGGCACGAAATCGATCACCGCAAGATCAAGCATCTTGGCGACGTCGCGGCTCGCTGAATTCATACCGGCCCGGGTGACCAGCGCGCTCAGCTTCAATTCGCTGAAATAGCGTTGCTGCTCGTCCGCGGTCAGGTCGGGATTGACGGGAACGCAGGCGCAGGCCGACGCGACCGCGATCAGCGCCATCGCACTGTCGGCCCCGCGTGGCAGCGCAACGGCGATGCGGTCCGCAGGACCGATCCCGAGTCCGCGCAGCGTGCGGACCAGATGCGCGCTCCTGCCACTGAGCTCGCCGTAGTTGAGCGGCGGCCGGCTAGGCGCGAGGAGGGCGGGCGCCGCTGGCGACTTTTGTGCGTAGAAATCGAGAAGGCCGCAGATATGGGCAAAGATCCCCGTTTCGGCGGTCGCGTTTGCCGATCCATCCTGCGACGCGGCTATGAGTTCCGACAAGTCCATTCCCTTTTGATCTGATTGAGCTATTCTTCCAAGAACGTAGGGAACGCGTCCAGTCCGAGGTGAAGTTTGGGCCCCAAAATCTGTGGTTGAGGGGCCTCAGAGCCCTTCGACGGAGTGATGGTCGGGCAGAAATCACCATGCTGGAGACAGAGCCGGGGACGGAAGGCGGGTTGAAGCGCTGGCTCGAAGGCATTGGTCTTGGCCAGTACAACGACCTGTTCGTGCAGCACCGCCTCGATCTCGACGTCGTGGCAGACCTGACCGAAGCCGATCTCGCCGAACTTGGACTGCCGCTTGGCGATCGCAAGCGGCTGCAGCGGGCGACGGCGGCGCTGTTTCAGGCCGAGACGGCGGAAGAGCCGCTTCCGCCGGCCCGTCCGCAAGCCCGGACGGAGGTCGGCGCCGAGCGGCGCCAGCTCACCACCATGTTCTGCGACATGGTGGATTCCACCTCGCTCTCGGTGCAGTTCGATCCGGAAGACGTGCGCGACATGATCGCGAGCTTCCGCGAAACCTGCGTCGGCGTGGTGAAGCATTATGAAGGCTTTGCCGCCCGTTTCGTCGGCGACGGCATTTTGGTCTATTTCGGCTATCCGACCGCGCATGAGGACGATGCCGAGCGCGCGGTGCGCGCCGGGCTCGAGATCGTCCGGGTGCTGTCGACCGCGCGCGCGGTCGAGCCGCGCGGCGCGCTCAGCCACGCGCCCGCCGTCCGCATCGGGATCGCGACCGGTCTCGTCGTGGTCGGCGATCTCGTGGGGCAGGGCACCGAGGAGCGCGACTCCGCAGTGGGCGAGACCGTCAACCTGGCCGCGCGCCTGCAAGGCCTGGCGCCGCCCAACGGGGTCGTGATCTCGTCTTCGACGCAATCGCTGCTGAGGGGCAAGTTCGACTACCGCAATCTCGGCGTCCACGCGCTGAAGGGCATCTCGGAAAAGGCGCAGGCTTGGCACGTGGTGCGCGCCTCGCGGGTGGAGACCCGCTTCGCCGCCGCGGCGGGCACGCGGCTGACACCGCTCGTCAACCGCGAAGAGGAGATCGCCCTGCTGATGGGGCGCTGGCAGCAGGTCAGGGACGGCAACGGCCAGGTCGTGGTCAAGTTCGGCGAGCCCGGCATCGGCAAGTCGCGCATCATCCAGGAAATCTTCGAGCGGATCGCGGGTGATCGGCACGGCCAGGTCTCGTTCCAGTGCTCGCCCTACTACACCTCCACGGCATTCTATCCGTTCGCCGAGCAGCTCAAATTCTCCCTCGGCCTCGACCGTGAGGATATGTCCGCGGTGGCGCTGACCAGCCTGGAGACCGCAGTCGCCGCCGCCCATGGCGACATCGAGCAGGTCACGCCGCTGTTTGCCGCACTGTTGTCGATCCCGACCGGAGATCGCTATCCGCCGCTCGACATGTCGCCGCAGCAGCAGAAGGATGCGACGGTCTCGGCACTTGTCAATCATTTCCTCGGCCTCGCGCGCGAGATGCCGCTGGTGATCGCTTTCGAGGACCTGCACTGGATCGATCCGACCTCCCGCGAGGTCATCGATCTCCTCGTCGACAGGGTGCAGAACCGGCCGATCCTCGTCATCATCACCGCGCGCTCCGAGTTTCAGCCGAGCTGGAACGCACATTCTCACATCACCACGCTGGTGCTGAACCGCCTGAGCCGGCAGTTGCGCACGACGATGGTCGAGCGCGTCGCAGGCAGGGAGCTTCCCAAGGAGGTCGTCGAGGAGATCATCGTCAAGACCGACGGCGTGCCGCTGTTCCTGGAGGAATTGACCAAGACCGTTCTGGAATCCAACCTCCTGACCGAGCGGCACGGGCGCTACGTGCTGTCGGGTCCGTGGCGGCAGCTCGCGATCCCCGCGACGCTGACGGACTCGCTGATGGCGCGGCTGGACCGGATGGGCCCGTTCAAGCGGATCGCTCAGATCGGCGCCACCATCGGCCGCGAGTTCTCCTACGAGACGCTGCACGCGGTTGCCAACACACCGCCGGAGCAGATCGAGGCGGCGCTCAATCATCTGGAGCAGGCGGGACTGATCATGCGCCGCGGCCATCCGCCGGACGCGCTTTATTCCTTCAAGCACGTGATGATCCAGAATGCCGCGCATGCCAGCCTGCTGCACAGCGAGCGGCGCAAGCTGCATTCCCGGATTGCCCAGGTGCTCGCCGAGATGTATCCGGAGAAGACCGAGCGCGAGCCGGAAATGCTCGCCCACCATCTGACCGAGTCGGGCCAGAGCGAGGGCGCCGCCAGCTTTTGGCTCAAGGCCGGCAAGCAGGCGGCCAAGAGCGGCGCCAATCTGGAAGCGATAGGCCATCTGCGGCGCGGCTTGGGCGTGGTGCAGGCCAATGCGCGCATGCAGGGCGCCGACGAGATGGAGCTCGAGCTGCGCATCGCGCTCGGCAACGCGCTGATCGCCGCCAAGGGCTATGCCGTGCAGGAGGTCGAGGAGAACTACATCCGCGCGCTTGAGCTCGGGCAGCAGCTCGACGACGAGGAGAAGGCCTTCGCCGCTACGCGCGGACTCTGGGTGTGTCATTTCATCCGCGCCGACCTGACGCGCGCGCACGATCTCAGCGTCGAGTTGTTGAAGTTCGCCAAGCGCGAGCGGCTGAACGAGCGTGCGCAGCCGGCGCAGCAGACCGGCTATCTGATCGAAGCGCACCGCGCCATCGCGATGACCATGCTTTATCGCGGCCGCTTTGCCGCCTCGCAGCATCATTTGCACCGCTGCATCAACCTCTACAGCCCAGATCTGCACTCCGACCTGATGGAGCGGCACGGCACCGATCCCGGCGTCGTCTCGCTGTCCTATCTCGGCTACCTCCTGTGGTTTCTCGGCCGGCCCGATGCGGCGCGTCAGCACAGCGAGCAGGCGATCGCGAACGCCGAGAAGATCCGCCATCCCTTCACGCTCGCTTTCGCGCTGGTGTTCGGCGCCTATCTTTGCCAGCATTTGCGCGATGTCGAGGGCACGCGCGACCACGCCAACCGCGCCATGATCATCGCCACCGAGCACAATTTCCTGCACTGGAAGCAGCAGGCGGCCATCCTGCGCGGCTGGGCGCTGGCCCAGCTCGGCGAAGCCGACGAGGGCCTCAGCCAGATGCGCTTCGGCCTCGACGAATACGAGGCGATGGATTCCTGGCTGGCCGGCTGCTGGTTCCGCTGTCTGCTTGCGGAGGCCTATGCCAAGGTCGGGATGCGCGATGCCGCCTTGCGCGCGCTCGACGGCGCGCTGGCAACCGCGAGGCGGACCGGCGATCATTCCTACCTTGCTGAGGTCTATCGCCTGCAAGGCGAGATCACTTTGTCGGACGGCGATCCGGCCTCGATGCAGGAGGCGGAAGACCTGTTCAGTCTCTCGCTGGAGACCGCCCGCAAGCAGGGCGCGCTGTCCTGGGAGCTGCGAACCGCCGTCAGCCTTGCGCGGCTATCGCGCGACACCGGCAAGCACCAGCATGCGAGCCTCCTGCTCGTGCCGATCGTCGCCAAGTTCAGCGAGGGCTTCTACACGCCGGACCTCAAGCAGGCGATGCAGCTGATCAACGAGATCGGCGCCGCCGCGCCCGTTCGTCAACGGCCCGATCCGGTGAGATGAGCGATCTTGTTGCCGCACGTGCGCGTTATGTCGAGCTGGTCGCGAAACGCGAACGGATATCCTCGCCGCGCCTGCTCGAAGCGCTCGCCGCCGTCCCGCGTGAGGATTTTCTGGCAAGGGGGCCTTGGCGCATCAAGAGCGAGGCGGCGCGCAGCTATCGGCTGACGCTCGACGCCGATCCCGTTCATCTCTACGACAATGTGCTGGTCGCAATCGATGCGCGCCGCAAGCTCGATACGGGATTGCCGAGCCTGTGGGCGCATTTCATCTGCGTGCTCGACATCCGCGAAAAGGACCGCGTGGTCCAGATCGGCTGCGGGCTTGGGTATTTCTCGGCAGTGCTGTCGAAGATGGTCGGCCCGAAAGGACTGGTGCTCGCGATCGAATGTGACGAGCGGCTTGCGGCCCGTGCTGCGAGTTACCTTCGTCCCTATCGAAACGTCGAGGTGGTGCATGGCGACGGATGCGCAGCGATCGAGCCGCCGGCAGACGTGATCATCGTGCATGCCGGCTTCTCGCATCCGCATCCATGCTGGCTGCAGTCGCTCCGGCCGCGCGGCCGTCTTCTGGTGCCGCTGACGCAGCGGGACCGCCAAGGCGCCGTCATCAAGATCACGCGCAAGGCCAAGGGCTTCGAGGCCGAGGCAGTGCAGCAGATCCGGATCTTTCCCGGTCAGGGCCGCGGCACGACTGCGCTCGACGACCGTGTCGCCGACTGGTGGCAGCGGGCGTCAGCCCTGGCACCACTGCGCTTCCGCGGCATCGAGCAGGGGTTGCCGGCGGATGGCTAATGCTCCGTTTCATTTTACCTTGATTGCGAATGCAAGTTTCCAACGCTTCTCGGTCGGGCTATGACTGCGGCCTAATGGCCATTTGAGCGCGCTTATGCATTCCGTTGCACTGCTGACCGCTAGCTATGCCAAGGATATCGAGCGCTTTTCGCTGCTCAGCGAGAGCATCGACACCTGGCTGACGGGATACACGCGGCATTATGTTCTCGTTAACGATGAGGACGTGCCGCTGTTCGAGCGGTTCCGCTCCGACAAGCGCGTCATCGTTCCGGCCTCGTGCTATTTGCCAAAATGGCTCTGGGCCTTGCCGCCGGCTCTCCAGTTCAGCAATCGGCGCATCTGGCTGTCCCTTCTGTCGTCGCCGGTCCATGGCTGGCATATCCAGCAGATCCTGAAAATCGCGGGTGTCCTCAATGCGCCCGAGCAGCGTGTCTGCATCCTGGACTCGGACAATCTGTTCTTCCGCGAATTCGACGTCGGCCAATATGCCGGGGCCGAGAAGACGCCGCTGTTCTTCACGCCGTGCGCCATCAGCGCCGACGCGCCGCTGCACGGCCTCTGGCTGCGCACGGTCGACCAATTGCTCGGCATCAACGACCGCGCTTTTCCAGCGGACGACTATGTCGGCAACGCGCTGGTCTGGGACAAGGACACTGCGCGTGCGATGACCGACACGATCAAGTCCGCGACGGGCGTGAACTGGGTTCTGGCGCTGTGCCGGAAGAAGAAGTTTTCGGAGTATCTGCTCTACGGCCACTTCGTCGCCAATTCGCCGAACCATCTGGCGGCCCATCGGGTGACGGAAGACAGCATCGCCGTCTCCCACTGGGAGGACACCCGCCTCGACCGCGCGGCGATCGAGACGTTGATGCGCGCCGCCTCGCCCGAGCAGGTCGCGCTCTGCATCCAGTCCTATTCGTCGACCTCAATCGACGACATTCGGGACGTGTTCCGCCTGAACTCACGCGACCGGCGCAGTCCGAGCCTGTCGCCCGAGCATTTGGGCGATGCGATCGAATTCGAGGCGCCGAAGACGCGCTAACATCTAACAAACTTGGTTTAGTCGGTCGGCTACGTTCACCTCTCCCGTAGGGAGAGGTCGGATCGCATCGAAGATGCGATCCGGGTGAGGGGTTCTGGTCTCACCGAATGCCGCGGCCCCTCACCCGGATTGCTTCGCAAAATGCGACCTCTCCCCGTTGGGGAGAGGTGAATTGAGCGCTGAGCTGCCTCAACATCCTTCGTGAACTTGCTGATGACGTCCATAAAGGGCTTCGGCTTGAACTCGCCGTCGAGCGGCAACGGACGGTTCGGCTGCTTGTCCTTGCGGGCGAAGGTGCCGTTGATCCAGCTATAGCGATCCGAGAGGCCCCAGGTCAGGATCGAACGCACCGGGCCGCTAGTCGAGATCGCGCTCAAGAGGTCGTCGACGCGCTTGGCGACGATGGCGTCGCGCTCCGCCGGATTGCCCGTCAGCTTCTGGTCGTCGACGTCGAGCTCGGTGACGAGAACCTCGAGTCCCCACGACCTCAGCTCGGTGACGAATTCGGCCAGCCCATGCGTGTCGATGTCGAGCTCGGCATGCAGGTGTGATTGCAGCCCCACGGCGTGAAGCGGAACGCCCTGGTCGAGCAGGTCCATAATGAGATTGCGGTAAGCGGCGCGCTTGGCGATGAACGAATCTTTGGCCGACTCGATGTCGTATTCGTTGATCGCAAGCTTCACGAACGGGTCGGCCGCGGCCGCGGTGCGGAACGCTAGCGCAATCCAGCGGTCGCCGAGGTGCTGCGTCCAGAACGTGTCGCGCCGGTCTTTTGGACTGCGCGGATTGTCCGGGATCGGCTCGTTGACCACGTCCCACGACGTCAGCTTGTCCTTGTAGTAGGAGACGACGGTGCCGATGTGGTCGACGAACGCGCGCTCGACGCCTTTCGCGTGCTTGATCTGCTTGGTCCAGTCCGGAATGTCGTGATACCAGGCGAGCGCGTGGCCGCGCATCGTCAGATCGTTCTGCCGGGCAAAATCCAGGATCGCATCCGCGCGCTCGAAGGCGAAGGTGTGTGCGTCCGGCCGCAGCATCGGCCATTTCAGCTCGAGCACCGGCACGATTTGGGTGCAATAGGTGCTGATGGCTTCGCCGAGCCGCGGATCGGCTTGCAGATCCCAGAGCGTGGCAGCGGCGCCAAAGCCCGGGCGGCGCTGGGCAAATTTTGACGCCGGCGCTGCGGACGCCGATGCGCCCGCCGCGAGCATCGCGGCGCTGCCGAGTAGAAAATCGCGTCTGTCGAGCTTGGTCACTTGCTGGTCACCTGGCTGCACGCGTTTCAGCGCGCGTGACGCTGCATCGCGGCTTCGGCGATCTCGTAATAATGAAGCGCGCACTTCTCGAGCGTCAGATTGTCCATCACATAGTCGCGAGGCGCGAATGCATCAGCGCGGGCGCGCGACCAGAAGTCACTCCAGCCGGACACGAAGCCATCTGCATCGCTGAAGGTCATGCCGCAGCGCTCGTCGAAATAGGGTACCGACGACACGCCGCCTTCGTATCTCACCTTCTGCGGAAAATACTCCGGATCCCGCCACGGCCCGCCGCGATCCCAGGCAAACACGGGGACGCCGCTCGACAACGCCTGCTGGCAGGCGATGCCCTGGCTCTCATGCTCGCAGAGAAAGATCATGCTGCGGCAGCGCGCCAGCGCCGCCTTGTAGTCGTCCTCCTTGTAGTGGCCGTAGCGGATCACCTCGACCGTGCGGCCGTCCGCCTCGAGATGCCTGCGGATCGGGTCGATCAGCTCGCTCTCGTAGCGGTCGTGCTCCCAGCGCACCTTGTCGTAGAGCAGCACGTCGACGCTTTTCTGCTCGGCGGGCGCGGGCGTCCACAGGTCGGTCTCGATGCCGACCGGCCAGGCCTCGACATGCGGCCAATACGGCCGGAACATATCGGCGTACCAGGTGCAGGGCACCAGGACGGCCTTCGTTTGCAGGTCCTTGAGACGCCCCGCTGCCTGCACCGGATGGTCGTACATGGCGACGCCGAGCAGGAGCGGGTTCTTCCAGGCGAACCAGTCGAGCACGAACGGCCGCCCGATGATGCAGGCGAGCTCCTCCGGGTGCTTGCGGATATAGCGGTAATCGTTCACCCGATAGCGAATGCCGATCCTGTCGAGGCCAGCACAGAGATTGAGGAGGACGCGCCGCTGGCCGCTGATCCACGGCTTGCCGAGCAGCATCCGCCGCAGCAGCGGCCGGATGTGGCGGTCGCCCGGAAACCAGCGATCGTCCTGCTCCTCGAAGAACAGGTTGAGCACCATCCGTTCGCGCTCGGTCGCGGTGGCCGCTGGAGCCAGGGGGGCGTCGGCCCCGCCGTCCAGCCGGGAGGCCGGGGTCACCCGTGTACGTTCGGCAACGTCCATGTCAGTCACGTCCACGCATTACAGAAGGCCGGGCGGCGTCTTTGAAATCATAGTTTCTTTTCGGTCGTTGCGGCGCCCCGTTCAAGAACAGGGCAAATTTAACGCTAACGCGCGAAACCGGCCGGGCCCGCTCCATTCGGGCGCCGATTTGCAGACTTATGTGGCTATCTTGAGGGATGAGGGATGCTGGGGCGCAGTCCGATCGCCACGCCAAAGTCCAACTGATTAACCGCCGCTCAAGCGCAAGGCTCAACCGCAAGGCCGCCGGTCCCATGCTCGCATGCTGAATCGCCATTTCTCCATCTACCTCGTGGCCTACATCCTGCCTGCGGCGGTGGGCTTCTTCGCGGTCACCGCCTACACACGGCTGCTGACGCCGGCGGAGTACGGCGTCTACGTCATCGGCATCAGCCTTGCCGGCATCCTGGGCGCGATCTTCTTCGCCTGGATCAAACTGTCGGTGTCACGCTATCAGGCGATGTCGGCGGAGGTGGATTTTCGCGGCACGGCGATGGTCGCCTTCGTCCTCACCGCCGCGGCCCTTTGCGCCGCGACCCCCCTGGTCTTCCTGTTCCGCAGCGACGTCAGCGTCGAGCTGCTGCTCGCCAGCATGTTCGTTGCGATCATGGCGAATGCGGTCGATGTCGGACAGGAGTTCGAGCGCGCCAAACTGCGGCCCTACCGGTTCGCCGCCATTTCGATCGTGCGCAGCGTGTCGAGCATCGGTTTCGGCCTGCTCGGCATCTGGCTTGGCTGGGGCGGCATGGGCCTGCTCGCGGCGTTTGGTCTGGGCTCGCTGACGGGCATCATCCTGAACCTTGCCGGAGATCGCACCAGGATCGCACGTTTTCAACGCAGCCAGTTCATGCAGCTGGTGCGTTACGGATTGCCTCTGACGCTGGCTGGTCTCTCCGTCGCGTTGTACTCGACGTGCGACCGGCTCATCGTCGCCTGGCTGCTCGGCAAGGATGCCGCTGGCATCTTTGGCGTGGCGGCAGATCTGCCGCGCCAGTTCATGGTCATGATCGCCTCCAGCGTCGCCGCGGCGACCGTGCCGCTGGTGTTCCGGACATTGTCTGAAAAGAATGACGCGGTGACGCGGGAGCGGCTGACCGAGAGCCTCGAACTGCTGCTCGTCGTCGTCGCGCCCGTTGCGGTCTGGCTTGCGCTCGCGGCGGACCAGGTCGCAGGCACGCTCGTCGGCGTCGATTTCCGAGCCGGCGTGTCGGCGCTGCTGCCGACCTTGGTGATCGCCCGCTTCTTCGGCATCGCCAACCAGTTCTACGTGCAGATCAGCTTTCAGCTTGCCGAGCGGCCCTTCATGCTGGCGGCGCAGTCGTTCCTCACGCTGGTCCTGAGCGTGGCGCTGATGCTCGTGCTGGTCGCAGGCTACGGCATCTACGGTGCGGCACTGGCGACGCTCGCGACCGAGGCGATCGGCCTCCTCGTCGCCGTCGTGCTGATGCACCGCGCCCATCCCGTGCCGTTCGACCTCAACCGGCTCGCCGGCATTGCCGCCTCCGCCGCCGCGATGGCGGCTGCAATCCTCGTTGCACGATCGCAAGCGAGCGGCACCGGCCTCGTCCCACTCATCATCGTCAGCCTCGCCGGCGGGCTGGCTTATGCCGCCGCTGCGTGGCTGTTCAACGTCGCGAATGTGCGGACGCTGTCGCTGCGCTTCCTGCGATCCTTCAACCGGAAGGCGCTAGGCGTTTAGCGCGCCTGTTGGGTGTGGCCCCGCCAACTGACGCCAGGGCGGCCATCGCAATCCGGACATTCTGCCGCAGCGAGAGGCCACCAGCCTCAGACCAGCCCCGGCCGCGAGCCGCCCTTCCGCCTGCGCGCGCCGTCGTATATGAGAGGTTTGTCGCCGGAACGGGCCGAATATCGCCACACAGGGAACGTAAGGCGGCTGTGATTTCTTAATCCAGAAATCGCAATCTGATACGTGACCGACACAAGCGCGGACTGGCATTTCGACCGAGGATGGCATGAAAGACCGATTGACGACGGCGCAATCCACCGTGGCGATGCGGCGTTGGGGGCCTCCCGGAATTCTGACATTGGCGGCAATGGTCGCCTTTGCAGCACTGACGCCGGCCGCCGCGGCGAAGCAGGCGCGCCAGCCTGTCGAGGCTGTGGCCCCGCGCGAGGCCGGCGAGCCGATTATGGCGATCGTGTCGATCAAGAGCCAGCAGGTCACGTTCTACGACGCCGACGGCTGGATCCTGCGCGCGCCGGTGTCGACCGGCACGACAGGGCGCGAGACGCCGGCGGGCGTCTTCGCCGTCATCGAGAAGGACAAGGACCACCACTCGACCATGTATGACGATGCCTGGATGCCGAACATGCAGCGCATCACCTGGAACGGCATCGCGCTGCATGGCGGGCCGCTGCCCGGTTATGCCGCCTCACATGGCTGCGTACGGATGCCCTTTGGGTTCGCGGAGGGTCTGTTCGACAAGACGCAGATCGGGATGCGGGTGATCATCTCGCCTGAGAACGCGGCCCCGGTCGATTTCTCTCATCCCGCGCTGTTCTTGCCGAAGCGGGAGGCCATTGCGGCAGCGCCGAACCGTATCGGCAAGCTATCCGCCGAGGCCGAGGAGGCGACCCGCGCTGCCGACGAGGCCAAAAAGGCTGCGGCAGCGGCAGCGAAAGAGGCCGCCTCGCTTCCCGCTTCGCTGCGCAAGCTGGAACAGCAAAAGGCCCGCGCCGACGCCGAGCTCGCCTTCGCCGACAAGTCTTTAGCGGCAGCAAAGACCGACCAGGCCATGGCGAAGGCTGATGAGCTCAGGCAGAAGGCGGCCGCCAAGGCGGCGGATGCAGCGACGCAGCTCGATTCCGCCAGGGCCGCGGCGCAGTCGAAGCGCGATGCCGTCGCTGCCACCAAGGATGTTGCGAAGGCGGCGGCAGCCAAGAAGGCCGACGCGGTCAAGGCGGCGACCGACGCAAAACTCGCGCTCGAGCCGGTTTCGGTCTACATCAGCCGCGCGACGCAGAAGCTTTACGTCCGGCGGAACACGCACAAGCCGGCGCCGGACGGCGGCGGCGAAGTGTTCGATACCAGCATCGAGGTCCCGATCGCGATCCGCAATCCCGACCAGCCGCTCGGCACGCATATCTTCACGGCGATGGCGAAGAACGATACAGGCTTGCGCTGGAGCGTGGTCACGATCGAAAACGGCGACGACGCCAAGAACGCGCTCGACCGGATCACCATCCCGCAGGAGGTGCTCGATCGGATCGCGCCGACCGCATTGCCGCGATCGTCGATCATCATCTCGGACGAGCCGCTCAGCAGCGAGACCAATTATCGCACCGAGTTCGTCGCGGTGTTGAGCAACCAGCCCCAGGGCGGCTTCATCACGCGCAAGCCGACCGCGCCGATGGACATTGCCAGCGATGACAGCTGGGACAATGGCGGCAATGGCTTCGGCTTCTTCTTCCAGCAGCGCGATCCGTATCCGCAGCCGGTCAATCCGCGCCGGCGCGGCCAGTACCAGTACTATCAGCCGGCGCAGCCGATGCCGCGGAGCTTCTGGTAGGACACCGACCGCCGCCCTTCAGCCACATGGATGTCTGGAGCGCAGGGGCGGAGGCAGATTCACTTAGCGCGCCGTTATCACCAGGGCCTGGATCTTGGCTTCGATCGGTCCGGATCCGTGACGCAGCCGGATCACCTCAGTGACGGCGTCGGTTGCGGCCTGAAGCCTGCTGGCGTCTCTTGCCTCGATCTCGGAACGCAGCGGTGTGCCCTGGCAATAGGCGAACGCAACCTGTTCGGCCGTTGGCGCGCGACTTAGCGCAGGTCTCGTTTCGATCGATATGTCGCGGAAGCCTGCGCCTTCGAGATCTGCCTTGATGACGGCCTTGTCGTGATAGCCGTGCGGCGTCCGGGCCATGAAGCGGGGCGGATCATCGGGAAACAGCTCGCCGAGCGCCATCGTTACCTCGTGCGCGAACACGTTCTCCTCGATACGGTCCCAGACGTTGAACAGGAACGTGCCGTTCGGCTTCAGGACGCGCTTTGTCTCCGCATACGCCTTGACGCGGTCCGGAAAGAACATGGCGCCGAACTGGCAGCAGACCACGTCGAATTCGGTGTCGTCGAACGGCAAGGCCGATGCATCGGCCTGGCGCCAGGAAATGCGGGGATCCCCAGCCTGGCGCTGCGCGGCGATTGCGAGCATCGGCTCGTTAAGGTCGGTCGCAACGTAGCGGAAGTCGTGAGGCAGTGCGGCGGCAACGGCGCGCGTTACCGCACCGGTGCCCGCGGCAGTCTCCAGCAGTGCCGATGGAGAGAGAGCCGCTACGCGCCTTGCGATATCGTCGGCGAAATCGGAGAAGATCAGCGGCACGAAATAGGTGTCGTAGATCCCGGGGATCGAGCCGGCGAAAACCTTATCGGCATCGGACATGGTCGCCTCGCTGAAGGTCCGGACTTTCAGCGACAGGATAGCACATGGCAGGCGAAAGCGGCGGTTGATCCGTACTATGTGCCGCTCATTGGCCGCAAACTCCTTGGAGCCGAGCCGCTATCGTTCGGTCGAGAGAGCCCGGCCGATCACATGGTCGAGCGAGACGCGCCCCGGCCCGTAGGCCATGATGCCGAGGGCCATCGCCGCCCAGGTGATGTGCACCGGCCAGCCGTCGGGCACGGTAAGTTCGACGATGATAGTCATGAACAATAGCCCGAGCGCGGCGAACCGCGTGCCAAGGCCGAGGATCAGAAGAATTGGAAACATGATCTCTCCGCAGCCCGACAGGAAGGCCATCATCGTCGGCGCGGGATAATGATAGGGGCCGCCGGGCAGGTGCAGCATGAATTCGTCGGTGAACAGCGTCACCGCGGTGTCGTTCAGCTTGAGGAAGCCGCCCCACTTGAGAATGCCGGAGCGCCAGAACGGCACGGCCAGTGCGAAGCGCAGCACCAACTGCACGATCGAGGGCGATGCGATGGTCTGCAGCAGATGATTGGCCTTGTCGATCAGGAGCGCGAGAGCCGGCAGGCTCCCGTCCGCCGACATGCGTTGATCCGCGATCATCCTGCGTCTCCAAAAGCAATCGAGGTGAATGCACCGGCTTCGATCAATCCGGCGATGTTCGAGGCGAGGTCGAAATCGGGCGACGCGTTCAGCGCCGACGCGGCAGCCTCGCCGAGCGGCCGGCCCGACATCAGACTGGCCGCGAAGACGGCGCCGCCGGGCGGAAGGTGCCGGACGACGACGTCGAATTCGGCGCGCGTGATCAATGCATCTTCCGGCGTCGAACCGTCGATGCGTTCGACCGGTGTGGTGTCGCGGTTGGCGGCGAATATCGTCACCGCCGAGAATTTCGAGCGCACGATTCCAGTGGCCGGGTGCGGGATCAAAACCAGGTCGGCCAGCCGTTCCGGCGCGATCGCAGCGAGCTGTGCCGGCGACAACGGCGCGGCGTCCCGGGCGTGGTAGGCGTCAAGCCAGCCACGTTCGATGCGGGCAACGTCGGCGAGCCAAGGCAGTTCCCGCGCATGCTCGTAGCTCTCGATGAACGCGGGAAAGTCGCGGCCATAGTCGAACAGCAGCGGCGAGGTCGGTGGGGACTTGCGGATGTGGCAGCGCGCCATGGCGCGGAAGAAATCGGGGCCGGTGATGCGCTGCACCGCCGGATAGATCGCGGCGAGCGCCTCAATCAGGCTGACCGTGACGTTGTTGCGGTAGACGTCGTAGCGCCGTCCGGCTGATCTGCCATCTCGGCCCGCGACGTCCGGCGGCGCAGGTCGCGTTGGATCGAGCAGCCCCCGCGCGAAAGCCGTGGCAAAAGTCTGGTTCTGCTCAAGCGGCATGACGGTCTGCCGGCAGCGTGCTGGATGCGCCACGGTCGAGGATCACCTGCGCGGCCGCGGCTTCCGCTTGCAGGACCGGCCAATCGGGAATCTTGCTATCCCATTCGATCAGCGTCGGCACCGGGCCGCGACGCCCGATGACGATTTCGAACAGCGTCCACACGGCGTCGGCGACCGGGCCGTCATGGCTGTCGATCAGGAGCAGCGCGCCGTCGTCGTCCGCCTGTACGGCATGTCCGGCGAGATGAATTTCCGCGACATGCGACAGCGGAAAGTCCGCCAGATAATCCAGGGCTGAAAATCCGTGATTGGCCGCGGAGACGAAGACGTTGTTGACGTCGAGCAGAAGCCCGCAGCCGGTGCGCTGCGCGACGCCGCGGATGAAGTCCGTCTCGCTCATGGTCGAGTCGCGGAACGCGACATAAGTCGACGGGTTCTCCAGCAGGATCGGGCGCCGGATCGCGTCCTGCACCTCATCGATGTGATCGCAGACGCAGCGCAGCGTCGCCTCCGTATATGGCAGCGGCAGAAGATCGTTGAAGAAGCTGGTCTCATGCGTGGACCAAGCCAGATGCTCGGAGACCAGTGCCGGCTGGTAGCGCGCGACCAGGCCGCGAAAGCGCGCCAGATGCGCCTTGTCGAGCGGCTGCGGGCCGCCGATCGACATGCAGACGCCGTGCAGCGAAAGCGGATGGTCGCGGCGGATGGCTTCCAGTGCGCGATGCGGCGGGCCGCCCGCGCCCATGTAGTTCTCGGCATGGACCTCGAAGAAGCCGCGCTGCCGGCCGGCTTCGAGGATGGCCGCAAGATGCTCGGGCTTGAAGCTCGTCCCGGCGACGCCGCCGATCGGAGCGGGAAAGCGGAGAGGCACGGCCGTGGACGCATTTGTCTTGGTTGCCATGGTCATCGTGCTCCTCCGCTCCCTGTTTGTCGTGATGTGCCGGCTAGCCGCGTTACACCGGCTTGAGCGAGCCCTTCTTGCCGTTCGGCAGCTCGATGCTGGTGCAGGTGCCGCCCTGCACGAACTTCCACGCGTTGCCCTGGAAGTCGGTGGTCGAGGTGCCCTGGCAGGTGGTGCCCGGTCCCGCCGCGCAATCGTTCTGGCCCTTCAGCGCGACGCCGAAGCATTTTTCCTTCTTGGCAGCCACCGCGGCATCCCCCTCGGCCTTGGTCAGCGGAGCGGCGACGGCCAGCGTCGCGAGCGCGGTGCTAACGGCGCCGGCAAGAACGAACGCAGTGACGGTATTCTTTGCAGACATCGAATATCTCCTCTCGGGATTGCATCGCCCTGTGGGCGATGAGCGCATCGTCTACTTCGTTCGTCCGCGGACAGCGTTACTGCGCAGGCCGCTCACGATTTCGTGAGACCGTTGGGTGCGGCGCACAGGTCGTACGCTTGGGTCCGGATTGGCAGGAAAGCGGTCGGGTAAATCCAATGCCTTGGCGCTATTGAGACCTTAGCCGGAGAGCATTGGAGGCCGCGGGCTTTGCCTGCGAGACGTAACGAACGCGGGCGGCGTCGCGTAGAACGATACCGGGTGGTTTGACCAGTTCCGGCTGGGCCGGAGAGCGGAAACAGCGATGAACGTCTTTCCCGGACGGCAGCTTGATGCGCTCGCCAGGTTGACGGTCAGCATCCGCCTTGCGGTGTCGGCGCTGGTGCTCACCGCAATCCTCCTCACCGCCGCGCTCTCGAGCCTGCTGTGGTGGCGCACGGCGGAGGCGACCAGCCGGCAACTCGCCTCGACGATCAACGAGCAGATCGTCGCCGCCGTCCGCAAGGAGGTCGCAGCCATCGTTGCTGAGGCGCACGCCGCGCACACCGCGATCCGCACGCTGTTCCTCCAGAACGTGCTCGACACCCGCGAAGCCGACAAGCGCGAGTTCGTGTTCCTGTCGCAATTGCAATCGCAGGCCACGATCTCCTGGGTCGCCTTCGGCTGGCCGGATGGCTCCTTCTTCGCCGCCCACAAGCTTGGCGACGGGCATCTGGAGATGATGGAGATCTCGCTCACGGATCACCCGGGCCAGCGCCGCGTCGACGAATATGACGTGGTGCCCGGCGATATCGAATTTGCCAGCCGCCGCTTCGAGCCGACCGGTTTCCGCGTCGCCGAGCGCAGCTGGTTCAAGACCGGCATCGCCGCAAGCGGTCCACAATGGTTCCGCGTGGCCGACCATCCGATCGGCGAGCGCCCGTCGATCGCCTTTGCCGGTCCCATCGACGTCTACCAGGAGCGCCAGGGCGTCCTTGCAATCATCATCGAATACACCAGGCTCGCGCGGTTTCTTTCCCAGCTCGAGGTTGGCCGCACCGGCGCCGCATTCATCCTGGACGACGGCTCCGAGCTCGTCGCCGCGCCCGACAAGGATGCCGACGAATTGCACGCTGCCCATGGCGAGCAGCAGCTGCTGCCGCTGGCGCAGATGGCGCTTGCGACTGCCGGCGGAAAGGGGCGCACGGAGGCGTGGCGAGGCCGGCTCACCGCGAACCACGCGGCTTATGAAGTCGCGCTGACGCCGCTGTCGTTTCCGGGCTGGTCGCTTGCGACGGTGATTCCCGAAGCCGAGTTCCTCGGACCAGTCGAGACGACGCTGCGGCGCCTGATCGTGGGTCTCGCTGTTGGCGCGGTGCTTGCGGCCGTGGCTTCGGCAATGCTCGCGCGGTCGGTGATCGCTGCGCCGCTCTCCCGCGTCGTCGGCGAGCTCCGTCATGTCGAGACCTTTGCGCTGGAGCAGGTGCGGCGTCACCCATCGCGGTTGAAGGAGATCGCGAGCCTGTCCGGCGCGATCGCCGAGATGGCGGCCGGCCTCTCCGCCTTCCGAAAGTTCATTCCGGCCGATCTCGTCCGCTCGCTGCTGCGCCAGGGCGTCGAAGCCAAGCCGGGCGGCGCCATCCAGGAGCTCAGCGTGATGTTCGTCGACATCGCCGGCTTCACCGGCCTGTCGGAGCGGATGGGCGATCGGGTCGTGCCGCTGCTCTCGCGCTATCTCGACCTCGCCTCGGAAGCCATCGTCGCCAATGGCGGCACCATCGATAAGTTCATCGGCGACGCCGTCATGGCGTTCTGGGGCGCGCCTCGGCCGCAGCGCGATCATGCGCTGTCATGCTGCCGTGCCGCGCTCGACTGCCAGAGGGCGATCGCGCAGTCCGGCCTTGCCGACGATCTCGGCCATGCCCTCCAGATCCGAATCGGCATCAATTCCGGTCGCATGCTGGTCGGCAATATCGGATCGGAGCTGCGCCTCAACTACACCGTGATCGGCGACGCCGTGAACGTCGCTAGCCGGCTCGAGGGCGCCAACAAGTCCTATGGCACCCAAATCCTGATCGGCGAGGCAACCGAACGCCTGGCTCGCGGCGCCATCCTCGCGCGCGAGATCGACAGCATCGCGGTGTACGGACGCGAAGAGGGACTCTCGGTCTACGAACTGATCGCGATTGCCGGGGAGGAAAGCAGCGAGGAGACCGGCTGGATCGCGCGCTACGAACAGGGCCTCGCCAACTATCGCGCACGCCGGTTTGCCGCGGCGCTGGCCGATTTCGAAGACGTGCTGAAGCAGTGCGGCCACGATCGGCCGGCCGAGCTGATGCGCGAGCGCTGCCGGCAATTGGCGGAGGCCGCGCCCGATGCGGCCTGGCGGCCGGTCGCCGCGCTGACGAAGTAGCCGCGCGAGTCGATATTCGGGAGCCGTTTGCGCGATCATGCCAAATGCCTTGGCAAAGCCGATCCGTCACGCGCATGATGCGCAGGCGCTATCGGGCCACACACCTTTCCGGACGGTCTCCAACACATGAAAACCACGCTGCTGACAGCTGAGAACTACACCTGCTCGCCGTGGAAGAACGGCGGCGGCGTCTTCACCGATATCGCGGATGCCCATCGCGCCGATGCGCCGGCGAAGGATTGGGACAGCCTGCTCTGGCGCTTCGCCTCGACGCCGATCGTGGCGCCCGGTCCCTTTTCATACATGCCCGGCATCGACCGCCTGCAGATGGTCGTCGGCGGGCGCGGGCTGGTGCTTAAAGGGCGCGACCGTGAATTCGACGAGCGCGAGCCGTTCACGACCGTGCGCTTCACCGGCGAGCTTGCGATCGTGACCGAGCTCGAGGCCGGTCCGGTCGAGGTCGTGAACCTGATGGCGCGGCGCGGTGCGGTCGAGATCGAGCTTTCTGCGCTTACCGAGCCCGGCGATCGGCGCTTGTCCGCCCGCACGCATCTCGTCTACGCGGCCTGCGGCGATTGCAGCATCCGTCTCGATGGTGCGGAGTTTGCGATTCCCGATAGATCTACGCTGAAGGTCGAACTGGCCAGGCCCTCGCAGCTCACGCTGGCCCTGGGCCTGGCGGTGCTCGGATCGATCGAGATCGTCGGCTAAGCCGCAATCCTGCCTGCTACGCGGTTAGCCCGGTGCGCACAATCCGTGCAGTTGGCTAGGTTGACGCCGTGGAGCCGGAGCACGATATGTCTCCCGATGCAGACCGCCGCCAAGAGGCCGGATATGAACGCGCCGCCGAACACCAATTCCGTCACCACGCCTCCCGGCGGCGACGTCGTCGACTGGCTGACCAACGGCACGCGCGACGAGCGCTTCATCGACAATATCTTCGCCGAGATGTGCATCCGGTTGCAGCAGGCCGGCATTCCTCTCAAGCGCTCGACGCTTCATGTCCTGATCCAGCACCCGCAATGGCTCGGCGCCCGCATCATGTGGTCCGACGGCATGCGCGAGGCGGAGATCGCGCGGGTCGACTACGATGTCAGGGAGCGCTCGGAATATATCGGCAGCCCGGCCAACGAGATCCACGACGGTGCAACCGAGCTGCGGGAAAATCTCGAACAGGATTCCTCGCTCGGCCGCAAGCACGCCATCTATGACGAGATGCGCGCGAAAGGCCTGACCGACTATGTGGCCTGGCCGCTCTACCATACGCTCGGCAAGCGGCACATCGTGACCTTCGCGACCGACCGCCCCGGCGGCTTTGACGACGTGCATATCGCGGGCTTGAAGCGCGTGTTGCCGGTGCTGGCGCTGGTCAGCGAGATCCGCGTCAAGAACCGGCTGGCGCGAACCCTGCTGGAAACCTATGTCGGCTCCCATGCCGGCGAGCTCATCCTGGCCGGCGCTACCCGCCGCGGCACCGGAACCACGGTGCGCGCCGCGATCATGATCTGCGATCTGCGCGATTTCACGAAGATCTCCGACAACTGGCCGCGCGACGATGTCATCGATCTCCTCAACGACTATTTCGACGCGATGTCCGAGCCGATCGCGCGCCATGGCGGGGAAATCCTGAAATTCATCGGCGACGGCCTGCTGGCTATTTTCCCGCTCAGCCAGCCCAACGCCTGCGCCAATCTGCTGCATGCCGTGACCGAAGCGCGCCAGGCCATGGTCGCCCTCAACGAAAGGAACAGTGCGACCAGCCGCGCGCCGCTGAACTACGGCATTGGCGTCCATGTCGGCGACGTCATGTACGGCAATATCGGATCCAGCACCCGGCTCGACTTCACGGTCATCGGCCCCGCCGTCAACATGGCCTCGCGGCTCGAAGCGCTCACCAAGCAATTGGGAAAGACGGTGCTGCTGTCGCGCGCGTTTGCCGAGCTGGTCGAGCGGGAGTTCGAGCTGGAGCGCGTCGGCGAATACGAGGTGCGCGGGTTCAGCGAAGCGATCGAGCTGTTTGCGTATCAGGGCTGAAGATGCGATCGGTCGTTGAGGCGCGAAGCGCGGCTCGGCCTGCTTGACGAACGGTTTCTGAAGTATCTGAAGTCGCTTCACGCCGCGCCGAGTCGCCTGGCGCAGACCTCGTGCGGCGAGGCGTGGCTTCTGGACTACAGCCAAATTGCACAGAGCCGACTAAGCCTAAGCTCCGTTTCAACGAGAACTTAGGAAACAAAAAATCATGAAGAAGCTTTTTGCGACACTGGCCGCGACCACGGCGCTGGTCTCCGCTGCGTCGGCAGCCGACCTTGCGGCGCATTACACCAAGGCGCCCGTGGCCGCGCCGATCACCGATTGGACCGGCGTCTATCTCGGCGTTTCGGCTGGCGGAGTCTGGGGCACAAACGAGTGGTCCTCTGACGAGTCCCCTCCTTATCGGCCGGGCTCCTACAACACCTCGGGCTGGACCGCCGGCGGCATCGTCGGTGCCAACATCCAGGTGCGCAACACGGTGCTCGGTGTGGAATTCGACGGCAACTGGGCCGACGTGTCTGGTTCCAAAGCCATCGGAACGCCGTTCAACGGCCTTGGCAACAATATCGCGTCGATCGACAACAAGATCGACTGGACGGCGCATGCGCGCGCTCGCCTCGGCTATTCGTTCGGCAACTGGCTGCCGTTCGTCGCCGGTGGTGCCGCGATTGCCGGCGTGCACGACAAGCTGAACCTCATTGCGCCCGTCGTGTTCAATGGCGCGGTCTATCCCGCCTACAGCAACAGCGCCACCCGCGTCGGCTTCACGGTCGGCGGCGGCATCGACTTCAAGGTGGCGCCGAACGTGATCGTTCGCGGCGAATATCTCTACGACAATTTCGGCAACACCACCGGTCGCCTCGGCGCGCCGACGTTCAACACCGAGGCCTTCACGCTTGACACGCACACGGTGCGTGCGGCCCTCATGTACAAGTTCGACTGAACCTTACCACTCGTTCCAGTCAACTTAAGCCCGGTCTCGTCAGAGGCCGGGCTCTTTTCATTGCGGGCAGGAGGCAATGACTGGCCCAGGACGCGCGCGATATCAGGGATCGCGATGCGAACAGAGGCGACAGCCGCCGGCAAATCTCCGGTCGGGAGTCCTGTTGCCAACGCAGGATTGTATGACTACGCTTTATCCCGGAGCATGATCCGGAAAAGTGCGCAGCGGTTTTCCGAGAAGATCATGCGCAAACAACACCTAAAGACGTTGCTGCGATCGGCCGCAAATTCATGCCAAAATTCCTTCGCATTGGCATCCACCAGTCGAACGTGTCCGGATACACGTCGAAGGCGTGGTGCGTGAGGCGGGTTGGCTCCGCGGTTTTCCTGAAATGGGGCGCCGTAGAGGTCCTTGGCGCCGGCGACGGACGGAAGGTCTACTGGACGCGTCTGCCGCAGGAGAAAACGATTCGTTGTGGCACCGCGCAGCGCGCCCAGGATTATGCAAAAGCCGCAATCGCGCGGCGGCGCAACCATCGCTATGAACCGCTGGCGGGACCCATTGCGAGCCGGCGGCAGTCCGCCGGCAGCAGCGCCGATCTCAAACAGGCGCTCGCCACGATCCTGATCGTCGATATCGTCCGCTCCACCGAGAAAGCAGCGAAGCTCGGCGATGCCCGCTGGTCGCAGGTGATGGGTCACTATTACGCCGCCGTCCGCAAGGAGCTGAAGAGCTCGCGCGGCAAGGAAGTCGTGACGACGGGGGACGGCCTGCTCGCGACTTTCAAGGCGCCGGCGGCCGGCATCAGTTGCGCCGCCGCGATCCAAAAGGCCGTGCGCACGCTGGGGCTCGAGATCAGGGTCGGGCTGCACGCGGGCGAATACAAGGTGAGTGGCGGCGAGGTGGTCGGTCTCGCCTTCCACATCGGCACGCGTGTTGCCGCCAAAGCGCGTGCCGGCGAAGTCCTGGTCTCGAGCGCGGTCAGGGACCTGGTTGTGTCGAAGTCCGAAATCCGCTTCAGGGATCACGGCGTGCATCAGCTCAAGGGCGTGCCGGAGCGATGGCGGCTGTACCGGGTGGAGGGTTGAGGGAGGGATGCAGCGTTGCGGCCCGCAGAGAAGCGATATGACGCGAAAGCGGGGGCGTTGCGTGTACTGTCTTCCGGCTTACGCCAGACAGCGGACGTAGGCACCGATGAGCATTGGACGACTTGAGCGAATGCGAGCAACCGCGCACGCGACCCATTTGCTCACGCATTTCGGGGCGCGAGCTCTCACGAGGCCGCAGCCGACCGCGAGCCACCAAGACGGTTGTACTCCGAGAGAAATCTGTCGTTTGGCAAATTGCTGTCGTCACTGCGCGCATATTCCGCTCTCAAGCCGTTGAGAAAGAACATTTCGTGCGCGCGTTCGTGCTTGGCCTCGATGGGACCGCGCGGCTCGAGTTCGAACAGTCCCTGGATGTGTCCGGCCACGGATTCCGAGACGTTGATCCGCCCCGCGACCCCAAACGCTTCCATCAACCACGCAGTGTTGACCGCATCGCCCCAAATGTCGAAAGTCAGCCTGCGGTTGCCCACGACACCGGAAATCACCGGTCCGGTATGGATGCCAATGCGCAATTGCAAGGCGTATTCCCCTTCGTATCGTGCCTTGAACTGATCGACTTTGGTTCGCATCTCCAGCGCAGCCAGGCAGGCATCGATCGAGTGCCGCCGGTCTGGCGAAAGCACGCCGGCAACCGCCATATAGGCGTCACCGATGGTCTTGACCTTTTCCAGACCATGGCGGGCGCCGATTTCATCGAGGGCCGTAAAATACTCATCGAGGAGATTGATGAGCCTCACCGGCTCGCTCCGTTCGGCCAGCAGCGTAAACCCCTGGATATCTGCAAACAGAATAGTTGCTGACCGGGTGTATTTGGGCCGAACCTTGCCGCTCCGCTTCAGTTCGTCCGCGATCGGCGCGGGCAAGACATTGCGGAGCAGCTCTTCGGTCCGCGCTTTCTCGGCAGCGGCTTTGAGATCCAGCTCACTGATGGTCTGCTCGTACTCGATCAGCTTCCTGCGGAGTTCCAATTGCGCCAGCACCTGATGCGACAGCCTGCGCAGCGATTCAGTCTGCTCGAAGGAAAGCTGGCGCGGTTCGAAATCCATCACGCAGAGCGTCCCGAGCGCATAGCCATCGTCCGTAATGAGCGGCATGCCGCAATAGAAGCGGCACGGCGGCTCCAGCGCGACCATCGGGCTGTTCTCAAACCGCGGGTCCTGCTTCAAATCGGGAACGACGAATAGGTCGGTACCGCAAATCGTCGTCGTGCAGACAGCATTGCCGCGCGGCGCGTCGGGCATCGCGGCCGGAAGTCCATATCTCGCCTTGAGCCAGCGCCGGTCATCATCGATGAAGCTGATATAGGCGACCGGGCAGCCACAGATTTGCGCCGCAAGCTCGGCGATTTCGTCGTAAACAGTTTCAGGCGCGCTATCGATGATGTTCAGCGCGCGCAGGGCAGCCAACCGATCAGTTTCGTTTGCGGGCGTCGGGAACGGCACAGCTGGTTTCCGCGACGGAAAACCTGGCCGGAAGCCTCCTCTGCAGGGAAAACGAACCCTGCCGCTCTCCGGCGGCCAGGTGGCGCTACTAGCGCCCATATTTGGGAAGGAGCCGCGGGTGCGACAAGTGGCGCTCTGCCAACCTGCGGGCACTGCGCGGTTTCCGGCAACTGTGGGTTCCGCCAGCGCGGCTCGATCGCGCCATTCTGCGGCCTTCCGAACTTGCTCGATTTATACGAGACAGCCAGTTCCACGATCCTGGCGCGCAAGTCGATGTGGGCCTCAGAGTCCCTTTTCCCAATATGGCACGCGCCCAATCCGTCGCGCCAAATGATCGACAAAGGCGCGCACTTTTGCGGACATCAGACGGTTGCTGGGATAGACGGCGTAGATCGCGCTCGCTGGTGGCTCACATCCCGGCAAGATGCGCGTCAACGTCCCGGACCGTAGCTCGTCTCCTACCGCCCAGCTCGGCAAGAGTGCGATGCCGAGGCCCCGCAAGGCCGCGATCCGCAGAATATCAGCGTTGTTGCTGCGCAGGAGCCCGCGAGCCGCAATCCTGTGCTCGCCCTTGGCGCTGACAAGACACCACTCATCACCCCACGGCATAACATTACAGTTGCTTTGTTTGCAGACTTCTGAATCCATGGGCAACCATGATTCGAATGTCGTGGGCGCGGGCCGCGTCGGTTGAGGAGACGCTTGCGTTGTGGGCGGCGTCGCTTCGAGAGATCAAGCAGCGGATACGTCCGTTGTTCACGCAAGAGCGTGTGGCGACGAATGCAGGCCTGTTCCTGGAAGGTCTGCTCGGAGATGAGCAGCGCAAGACCGGTTGGATGCGCGCGGAGGCGGCTGGCGATCCTGGCCCGTGGCGTCAGCAGGCGATCCTGGGTCGCGGGGATTGGGACGCTGATGCCCTGCGCGACATCGTCCGGGACTATGTCATCGAGCACTTGGCGGATGACGATGCGGTGCTGGTGATCGACGAGACCGGCTTTCTCAAGCAGGGTAAGGCCTCGTGCGGAGTGGCGCGGCAATACACTGGTTCGGCAGGGAAGATCACGAACTGCCAGATCGGCGTCTTCGCTACCTACGTTTCGCGTCATGGTCATGCGTTCATCGATCGCGCGTTGTATCTTCCGAAGGAATGGACCGACGATCCAGATCGTCTGGAAGCCGCATACGTGCCTGCCGATGTCGGCTTTGCGACCAAACCAAAGCTTGCGACGAGAATGATCGCACGTGCGATAGCCGCGTCTGTACCATTCAAGTGGGTTGCCGGTGATACGGTCTACGGTGTTGGCGACATCGAACAGCAACTACGGCGGGCAGGCAAAGGCTACGTGCTTGGGGTCAGCAGCGCTCATGTGTTTCGATCCTGGGGCAAGCGACCGCCGGTCGCCGGTACGGCCGCGGACCTCGCCCGGACGCGGCGCCCGTCCGACTGGAAGCGCCTGTCGGCGGGAG
>NZ_JADPKQ010000256.1:0-785 GCF_023074015.1 Bradyrhizobium sp. 142 | reverse complement strand
GGCCTTGCCCTTGCGAATGATCTCCGTCGAGGGCTCGAACACGCTGAAGAGCTTGTCCTCTGTCCGCGTGTTGCCCTGGAAGATGCGTTGCCGGGTCTGCCGCATCACCTGCCGCACCAGCGGCATCATCGCTTCCAGCTCCTGCCGCAAGCCTTGCAGCGCCAGCCGTTTCAAGATGCCCCTGGCCCGCTTCACGCCGGTGGATATCTCATGGGAGAAGCGCTTCGCTTGCCCCACCACTCGGCTCGTCGAGTTCAATAGCTTACGGTAGCCTTGCTTGAGCCTCTCGTGATTGAGCGGTCCTTTGGCACGCGCAATCCGCGAGATATCGAGCAGCCGCAGTTTTACGCTTCGCGTTCGCTCGCGCAGCTTGGTTCCGGCCGCGCCCGCGATCTCGGTGACCTTCTTCATGGTGCGGATCAGCACCCTAACCCCGTCACCCAGCAACGTGCTGTCGGTCGGGTAATGGATGTTGGTCTCCACCACCGTCGTATCCACACGCATTCTGCGTCCCTGCGTCACCCCTTGTTGCTGCGCGATTTGCACGATCCGGTCGTGGATCTGTCTGATTGTCTCCGGATCCACAGCCAGGCCCCAGCGCCCCATCGTCTTGGCGTCCGGCATCTTGCCGCCGCCCACACGGGTGAAGTCGCGATACACCAGATTGGCGCGCACTTCACGTTCCAGCACGTGATAGCTCCAGTTGCGAACATGCTTGAGGATCAACAACCGCAACACCACCTCGGCCGGCGCGCCCAGCCGACCACGACTGCGGCTCTTGTGCG
>NZ_JADPKQ010000427.1:0-794 GCF_023074015.1 Bradyrhizobium sp. 142 | reverse complement strand
TCCCTGGCTCATTCGCGGCGCCGACTTCGACAATGACAGCGCGTTTATGAACGATGTCGTCGTGCCCTGGTGTCGCACGCAAAAGATCGAGGTGACACGAACGATCAGGCTTTCGTCGAGCAGAAGAATGGCGCGGTCGTCCGGCGACTTGTGGGATACGGTCGCTTCGATGGCGTCGAGACAAAACGCGTGCTGGAACGCTTGTATGCCGCATCGCGGCTGCACACCAACTTCTTCCAGCCGTCCTTCAAGCTGAAGGACAAGCGGCGCGAGGGCGCGAAGGTGATCAAGCGCTATCATGTTCCGGCCACGCCGTATGCGCGCGCTCTGGCGCACCCGAAGTTGAGCAAAGGCCTCAAACGGCGTCTTCGAGAGCTTTATCGCACGCTCGATCCCGTGGCCCTGCTGGCCGAGATGAGGGCCGCCCAGACGGAGCTCGGCACCCGCGTCGGCGCCCGAGCGGGCAAGCTCGCGGCAGCAGCCAGCCCACCGGCTGCGGCAACGAACGCGGCAGCATTCGCGAAGGGGCTCGGCAATGACGTGCATCTGGGGGAGCAGCGCATCATCCATCGGCGCATCCGCAAGCCATACAAAACGCGCATGAGAATGCCTTCGATGCTCGATCCACACCTCGCCGACATCGAGCGCTGGCTCGCGGCCGAACCTCGTCTGACCGCGCTGGCCATCCTCGGTCGTCTCGCCGAGCATTCCCCCGAAAAGTTCGGGCCGCCGCAGCACACCATCGTGCAGCGCTTGTTGCGATCACTCAGACGCAACGGAGCCAAGGTGATCAT